>CACYNZ010000457.1 GCA_902775835.1 uncultured Eubacteriales bacterium
GGTAATAGGTGCCCTGCAGCTGGAAGTCCGGCACAGGATTGCGCGTGCTTTCCCTTGTGACGGAGAAGCGCCCGATTTCATCCTCGTGGCTGCCCTCCGCCTTCAGATGCAGCAGCCTGGAGGGATATGTGATGTCAAGCGACCACACGCCGCGGTTGTATTCCCCCTGAATATCAATGTCAAAGTCCCGGGTTTCCTCTCCCAGCTTTCTGCGCTCGGTCAGCTTTCCGGTCAGGCTGACCCTGTCCCGGTCCGAGAGAATCTCCCAGTTCATCATGAGCAGGTCCGCCTCCGGTCCCACTTCTCCGGTAATGCGGATCTCGCTCATTCTCCGGTCCGCGTCCAGGGTGAAGGCGATGTGGAAGTCCGCTTCCTGGCTGACCAGCTTCTCCCGCAGCTGCGGCCAGATTTCCTTCAGCTGCTCCCGGTTCGGAAGCTTCTGTCCGGACGCCTGTTCCAGGAACCCCAGCACCTGGTCCACCAGGGGCGCGTACCGGTCGTCCGTCACCACCTTGTCCAGAATTTCCGCCCCGTTTGCCAACAGGTCCCTGCCTTCCGCGCGGTACTTGACGTGCACGCCGTCATTCCCGCTGATTTCGGCAAAGGGCATGAGCAGCTTCATGACCACCATCTGGAACAGTTCGCTCAGCGCTTCCTCGTCCACTTCCGGCATTCTGGGCGCGAAGGCCGTCAGGTCCGCAAAGCGCAGGTGCAGGGCCTGTTCCCCCACCGCAAGATAGGCTTCCTCACCGCTGGCCTGAAGCCGGACCTTCTGTCCCGCAGCCTCCAGGCTGATATCCCCCACCTCATCCACCGCGCGGATCCGCAGCGTGAATTCCTCATCTGCCCGGACACGCAGGGTAACCATGTCCCTGTCCAGGCGGATACTCTGCATCAGCTCCTCCAGTCCGTCCACAAACGCGTTTTCCGCTGACGCCGCGGACAGAAGCATCATGCACGCAAGCAGTACAGCAAACAGTTTCTTCATGACTCATTCAGCCTCCTTCATATACAGACTCGTATGTCCTTTTAGCGCACCGTCCGGAACGCGGAAAACAGATAAAGCTTTTCCTTCCCCGGGCATTCCTTTTCCGCTGTCCCATCCTCATCTGGCTCCATCATACACAATCCCGGAAAAAATGTAAATATACAGCTGTTCCCCGGCGTACATATGCCTGTTGCAATCCCATTTTCCCGGGGCTATAATGCAGAAAAATTCCGTTGCCTATTTCTCACCGGCCGCACTGTCATCCCCTTCCGGCGCAGGCGGTCTGTCCGATTCCGTCAAGGGAGATGCTTTGGATTGATCGAAGTACGCACCATGGAGCTTTCCCAGCTCTGTGACAGGGAGGCCCGCCTTTACAGCGATGCTGATGCGCAGCGCAGGGAAAGGGCGTCGCGGTATGTGCATGCCGATGACCGCCTCCGCTGTCTGGCCGCCGGGTATCTCATGAAGCACTGCCTGCCCGGCTATTCGGCCTCCCGTCTCCGTACAGGCCCGGACGGCAAGCCATTTCTCGCAGGCGGTGTTCCCTTCAGTCTTTCCCACGGCGGGAACTACATTGTTCTGGCCTGGTGCGAAGACGCTCCGGACATTGCCGGTGTGGGCGTCGATGTGGAGCCCATCCGGGACATGGCATATTACCAGGCGATCCTCCCCTGCTTCATGACGGCTGAGGAGCGAAGCGCCGCCGGCGGGGACGCGGCGCAGGCTGTCCGCATCTGGACACGCAAGGAAAGCCTCTACAAATGCTCGGGAGAAGGTGTTTCCGATTTCCTGCAGCTCCCCCCGGTGCTTCATGACCGGGTGCTGTTTCAGGGAAAGCCCGCCCGTCTCACAAGCTGGGAAGCATGCGGACATTCCTTCTCCGCGGCCCTGTGGGGCTCAGACGCTCCCTTTCTTCTGAATATCCGCGGCGAAGCACTGTGAGCGCCCGTGCCCGTTTTCCAGCCCACCCTGCAGGCATCCTCCCGGAAAACGCACCTGCTGCCTGAATCTGTACCCGGTGACTGATCTGCATATGAGGTTTTCTACTGACCGACCCGCCGGAAGTCCCTTTTCACATTCTCTTCTTCGTCCACATGAACAGCCCGGAGAACATGAGCTGTCCATTGTATCGGATTGGCTCAGCCGCCGGAATGTCTCAGCGGCTCTTTGGCTGAATTGCGCAGCACCGCTGTCTGCCTGCGTCGCGAAAATGAGATGCGATAATGGAGTACCGTAGAACCTGACAGAGCTTCATTGACGAAGCCTGACCGGTGTAAGGCCACAGGAAAAAATCTTTTGATTTTTCTTTCATTAGTGCTGACACCTCCTCTGCCCTGTCCGTATAAAAAAACATACCGGTATGCAAGATCAGTCTTGCATACCGGTATGTATGTGGATATTTCTTACATACTGATTATGAACCGATGAGCATGGTGTATATCTGTCAATGTACACTTTTTATACGACAATCGAATTGACCCGGCGATAGCTCTCCGGTGTATGACCAACGATTTCACGAAACTTTTTGCCGAAGTAGCTGGGGCTGTCAAACCCGCATATTTTTCCAATTTCATAGGCTTTCTTATCCGGGTATTGTTCCAGAAATAACCTTGCCCAGCCGATGCGGATCAGTGTCAGATGGTGCAAGATGGTATGTCCTGTTTCCTTTTTAAACAGGACGCAAAGATACTCCTTCGTCAGATGTACTGTATCGGCAAGTGTATCCAAACTGATTGATTCATGATAGTATTAGCGTCGGGAAAAAAGGGCCAATAAACGTCGGGTAATATGGGCCAAAAATCGTCGAATGAAAAGGGCCAATTCCAGTCGGATTAAAAGGGCCAA
>CACYNZ010000458.1 GCA_902775835.1 uncultured Eubacteriales bacterium
TGTGTCTTTTCAATGTATCGTTCCAGTGCGATCACTGGTGCGCACAGCTCGTCCAGCTCAAACCCCGGCTCCAGCACTGTGCCATCGATATACCGGCTATGTATACCAAAATTACGGCCCTGACGATGAATAACAGACAGGAGCAATTCTTTCGCATAAATTGGATCAATTTCCACAATGGCGGGGAAAGCCCATAACAAGCTGTCCCGATCCCAATACGCAGCGGAAACATAATACCTGGGGCTGCGGGAAGTCATCATGCACAATTCTTCCGTGTCGATGGTGCGACCGGAAGCATAGAAGAAAGCAAAGAACAAGTTGGTATTCAACAGGGTTTCTATTTTTGAATCCGCCGTATGCTTTTCGCGCACGGATAGCCAGCCAGCGGTACGCTTCAGCAATGCTTCAAAGCCTTGGCGCAGCATTTCCTTGGCGCTGGCGGCAGCAGCTACTTCCTCATATCCGATGCCGAAGAAAACATCCAGTCCCATGGCTTCGCCGGGCTGCAGACTGGCAGTTTTATGGATGCTGTAGGCAAAGCCGTCCTGCTTCCATTCTGCGCCTTGATCGATCTGGCTGTAAGGCTGATCGTCGCCCACGATGGGTGCAAAAGCAATCAACGGCGTGCCGGGCACCTGCTGAAAAACAAACATGTGATTCCAACCAGAGCGCTTCACACTTTTTCCCGTTGTCAATGGGATGCTTTCATTGACGGTATGCAGCGTTTCATCCCAGGAGCCATCCACGCCGATCCTGATTTCATGGGCGGAGGACGTTTCGTTTTTTGCTTCCAACCTCAGGCAGAAGCCTCGCTCCCCAATGGGCGATAAATAGATGCAATGAAAGTTTATTCCTGCTTTATCCGAAAAGAAAGACGGAATCCAGAAGTGCTCCCGTTGCCAGGAAGGCATCAATTCTACCATTTCGCCATCGCATTGCAGAAACGGACGGACAAAACCATTATTTCCTGTCATTTCAAGCATGCCCTTGACACTCATATACAGGCAGGAGATTCCCATTATAGCCCCGTCTTTTTCCCGGATCGTTGGCAAAGAAATATATTCATTGCCAGTAACCTGATATTGCTCCATGATGCTTTCCCTCCGAAAGAGGAGGAAGGCACTGGGCCTTCCTCCTCTTGAGATTTACCCGATTGGTCTACGATTTCATCACAGAAGACCGGCGTCTTCCAGCTGGGACTGGATATCATCCAGAGCGTCCTGCGCAGAGATATCATTCATCTCCAGTGTGCTCAGCACGTTGCCGATGATTTCACTGGCCGCGCCGGATTCCTTCAGAGCAGGAGGTGCAGCAGCATAATCCATGCTGTCAAACACAGCAGCACGATTGGCGGGCGGCGTCACTTCCAGATACTGCGTAAGCTTGCTCTGATCAGCGATGGTGGGCAGTTCCCAGCTGGCATCCAGACGAAGCTGCACGATGTCGGGGTCAGAACCCATGGCGTCGATGAACTTAGCGGCGGCTTCCTTCTTATCGCTGGAGGGAGACACGCAGTTCACGTTGGCAAAGAAGAATGTGGATTTAGTCTTGTAGCCGGGCTCCACCACGATGTCCCAGTCAAAGGCGCACTTTTCGGTGAAGGTGGGGAACGCCCAGATACCGGTGATGATCATGCCCAGCTTGCCTTCCGTGAACAGATCCCAGTCACCGCGTCCGGCCATTTCCTCGGCTGTAGGCTGAACATGGTTTTCACCACGAACGCGTTTGATCATAGCGTCCAGAACTTCAACGTTTTCAGGGCTGTTGGCAGTAAATGCTGTATAGTCATCATTCAGCAGGCTGCCGCCATTGCCCTTGACGGACTTGTAAAACTCGTTGTAGCTGATGGGCTGATAGAAGCCCCAGATGTCGTCGCCCAGCGCCTTGATGGCTTCGGCTGCCGTCTGAACATCCGCCCAGGTCCAGTCATTGGGGGGATAGGCAATTCCTGCCTGATCGAAGAGCGCCTTGTTGTAAATCAGGATGCAGGTGGAGAAGCTCATGGGAACAGCATACAGCTTACCAGCGGAAGAGACCGCCTCCAGCGTACCGGCAGAGTAGTTTTCCGCGTTTACCAAACCGGTCAGATCGGCACAGGCACCACGCAGCATGTAAGCCAGATAGTTTTCCATGTTCATTTCAAACACGTCCGGCGCATTGCCGCCGCCCACGGTAGTGGCCAGCTTGGTGAAGTAATCGTCGTAACCGGTGATCTGCAGATCGACTTTGATGTCAGGGTTTTTCTCCTCAAAGATGGCGATCATCTTTTTGAGCGTTTCTTCCTGAGCGCCAGCGCCTGAGAAGTGAGCGTAGGTGATGGTGACAGGCTCTGCCAGAGCGGAGACAGTCAGAGTCAGCACCAACGCCAGTGAGAGGAACAGTGCAACGATTTTTTTCATGGGAAAAGCCTCCTTTAATATTTGCAAACGCACGCAGCGTTTACATTCAGTTTGTTTTCCTGGCAGGGATCATTTCAATCCACCCAGGCTGATGCCCTGATCCACATAACGCTGTGAGACCAGATAAACAATCAGAATTGGCAGAATAGTGAGGACAGCGCCTGCCATCAGCACATGCTCGTTGTTCTTATACATTCCGTTCATATTGCCCAATACAACCTGAAGCGTCTGCTTGTCCGTGGAAGTCAGGACAATCAATGGCCACAGGTAGCTGTTCCAGCTGCCCATAAAGGACAACAGAACCATCGTAGAGACGGTAGTCCAACTTTCCAAGGGAAATATATCGACTCAGAATGTCAGGGTTGAATTCTCTCTCGAAGACATGGATATGTCCGGCTTTCAGCAAGGTGCTACAT
>CACYNZ010000459.1 GCA_902775835.1 uncultured Eubacteriales bacterium
GGGAACACGCCCAGTGCGTCACGGACGAGAACATCCGCAATGCCCGTGCCCTTCTTCCGGGTACAGACCGGGTACTCATTGTGACCTCAGACTATCATCTTCCCCGTTCCCTCATGATCGCAAGGGATGCAGGATTCGATGCCTGCGGACTGGGAAGTCCCACACTTGGCGGTTTCTACTGGCTCAAGAATCACGCGCGTGAAACTCTGTCCTGGGTCAAGTACTTCCTTGTCCATAAGCTGGGCGTCCCCATCGGATAAGGTCCTGCAATACTCGCGTTCATAAATCCAACCGTGTTCCCAGGCTGCACCCGATTCCAGCCAGCCTTGATTACTTTGTATCATTGCCTGCATGCATTCAGAATGATTTCTGCGTCTTTCTGCAGGCCAAATACCTGCCCGATTCAACCGGGCCATATATGGAGGCAGTATGACGGAATCCATCATTCTTTCCAAGCTCGAACTTCTAGACCTGCCCGCAGATCCCGATAAAGCGAATCAGCTGCTCACCTATCTGCAGATGCTCCTTGAATGGAACAAGTCCATGGACCTCACAGCCGTCACCGACGAAGAAGAAGTTCTGGATCGCCATTTTCTGGACAGTCTCATTCTGCTTAAGCATCCGGAGTATCTGAAAGGACCCGTTCTGGACCTCGGTACAGGAGCCGGTTTCCCCGGGCTTCCCCTTGCCATCTTCCGGCCGGATCTTTCCTTCACGCTCGCAGACGCCCAGAACAAGCGTCTCAAGTTCCTGGAAGCGGTCATCGCTGCTCTGGAGCTTGAAAACGTCACCCTTGTCCACAGCCGGGCCGAAGACATGGGCCGCAGTCCTGCTTTTCGAGAAACCTTTGGTACCTGCGTGGCCCGCGCCGTTGCATCCCTTCCAGTGCTCTGCGAATATCTGCTTCCCATGGTTTCCATCGGCGGCCATTCAGTATGCTGGAAAGGCCCGTCTGTACTGGACGAAATGACATATGGCCGCAGAGCCGCCCACCTGCTTGGCGGGCGTCTGCTGGAGCCCATCTCCTATGCCATTCCCGGTCGGGACTGGCAGCATATGCTGCTTCCCATAGAGAAAGTTTCATCCACACCGAAAACCTATCCAAGAAAAGCAGGCACGCCCGGAAAATCCCCGCTTGGCACCTGATGCTCAATCCGCCCATTGCATGTCAGTTCCAGTCTCTATCCGCCTGCAAAGGGCCTCTGTTCTGAACACACGCATCTTCCCGGACAGCAGAAATTCCGCCGGCATCTACCGGCTTTTTTGAGTCCAATACCTTGGCTTCTTTCCGCGCAAGTGCATGCAGTACAGTGCCACTTTGCCGGATGCTCAAAAGTCCTGTCTTCGCTGCAAAAGAAAATCATCATACCCCAGCAGTGCCAGGCCGACTTATTCCACTGACTTTCCCGACATACTTCCATAACGGATACGGTCTGTTCGGAAACATCTTCTGTTCTCAGGCGGTTTCCCATCCTGCCAGTTTCCGGGTACTGCTGTCAAACGAAACACCGATCTTGTACAGCCTTCTGGAGTCCGCAATAAATGGCAGCGCATAGTCTTTGCTGTCAATCTGTGCAAGCGCTGCCTCCGCTGTATCATCCCGCTTGAACTCAAACAGATAGATATATTGTTCTGTCTGAACTCTGCAGTCGATACGTCCTGTGTACGTATGCATCTCACACTGACAGAACTTCCCCAGAAGCGTAAAGACCAGATAAATGACCGCCTGGAAGTAATGCTCAAAGGGATCCGTTTCCAGTGTATAGGCGATACCCGCAAACAGACCGGTCAGCACGTTCCGGATCTGCTCCAGTTCACCCTGTTCAACAGCTTCATCCAGAGTGAAAATATCCAGACCGTTTCCGGCTGTTGCCTTTGGCACATAAGATGGCATCAGGCTTTCCAGAAACCCGTATCTGACCTCTTCGTTCGGAAAGCTGAGCGTATATCTTCTGCGCTTTTCGTCATAATCCGATATGGTCAGATACCCTGTCTGATACAGAAGCGGAATCGGATCCGTACCATCTCCTGCGCAGTTTTTCAATCCGGATTCGCTGGCGAACAGTGTCTGATCCGTAAACTTCCGTACATCAAACTGGTTATTTCGCAGCTGCCGAATCAGATATGATAAAGTACCCGTTTCAAACCGGCAGTAACCACAGTCCTTATTCAGCAGCGCCGCCAGCAGGCTGAATGGATTGTATACT
Source organism: uncultured Eubacteriales bacterium (assembly GCA_902775835.1). The sequence continues at coordinate 2,208 of CACYNZ010000459.1, forward strand.
GCTTCACCTTTTGCTGAGAAATGATAGCCGCCGTACTGTTTCCTGAGTGCTGCGCGGCAATCACGCCCGGTCATTTTCCTGTGTTTTGCAAAGTCAGCAGTTTCTTTCGCAAAATACTCATCGATCTCCGTTTCCGTTATTCCGCACAGAGCAGCATATTGTTCCGTCATGGAAATATCTCTGAGCTGGTTCAGATCACCGCATATACTCGCTTTGTGAAACTTTGATACGCCGGTCATGAAAACGAACTGGATATACTCATCAAAGCTCTTCAGTGTACCGAAAAAGCCATAAAACACCCCTCGGTTATGTTCCTGCAGGTCTTTATCATCCATGACATCCAGCAGCGGCTTGTCACACTCATCCACCAGAATCACACAGCGAAGACCGGTTTTCTCTGCTGCTGCTATGAGCAGATTCTGAAATCGCTCCCCGAGCGTGTTGTTGTCATTCACAGAAGCATATTTTCTTTCCCATTGCTGAAGCTGAACATCCAGTGCACGTTCCAGAGCGCCCTGCTGCCGGTAGTTCACTGCATCGAAGTCAAAGGAAAACACCGGATATGATTTCCATGCATCCGGATTTCCTTCTTCCAGTTTCTCTATG
>CACYNZ010000460.1 GCA_902775835.1 uncultured Eubacteriales bacterium
TCAAAGTGGCTTTATGCAAAAACTTACGTTGCCACAATAAACGCAAGTCCGTTCCACGCAGGCAAACTTGATTCGATAAGCATGGTTGCCGACGTTAAAGAGGGGATCGATGCGCTCGAAAAATATCTTGACGGATACGTCAGCGCATATACGGACGAAATCAAGGCGGCAAAAGCTGACTGGGATAAAGAAATGGCTCGTCTTGCCGCGGCAAGATATCCGGCAGAAGATTTTAAAACCGAGATCGCTGCAAAAGTCGACTCTGTAACGGAAGATTTTTACAAAGCCACGGGCGGCGCTGTATGCCAGACCGCCGCATTGGCGCTTATCAGAAAGATAATCCCCGAAAATGCCGTTGTAGTCGGCTCGGCAGGCTCTCTTCCTGTCCGGCGGCCGGACAGCCAGGGCGGGGGTTCTGCGCACAGCTCAGGGACCGATGCATCTTCGTATGATGATTACAGTTTAGCATAGAAAATGAAAAGCGTCTTCCCTGTGGCCGCCGGAATTGTGCAAGATGTTTGTAAAATACAGGGAAAATTTAGAAGAGCGATAGTCCGCTCCCGGGTACAAAAAATCCGGAAGGATTTCCTTCCGGACCTTGAGGAGGCGACAACCGGATTTGAACCGGTGATCAGGGTTTTGCAGACCCACGCCTTACCACTTGGCTATGTCGCCTTGACAGCCCCTCCCAGATCCCGGGGGACCGGAGCTGCGAGCTCCCTGAGTTGGACTCGAACCAACGACACCGCGGTTAACAGCCGCGTGCTCTACCGACTGAGCTATCAAGGAGTACGAAACGCGAAATTTCGCGCAAAAAGATTATATCACAGGGGGTTTTCCGCTGTCTACCTTATCTTGACAGCCAAAGCACTTTGATTTATGCTGAATTCCAGAGTTTTGAACCGCCCAGAGCCCCATGCCAGGACGCCGCTGAAAGCGGCAGCGGTCCATGATCAAGAAGCGAAGCGGATTGCGAATGTCCGCTTTAACCTGTCCGGAAGGAGATTACCGCAATGAGAAAGCTTACCAAGAACGAACTGATCGAGCTGCGCGCCTGCAAGGAGATGGACAACGGAGAGCAGGAATTCTATACCCGCGCGAAGCGGATGTACGAGGGCGACGAGGAGGCCCTGGCACAGATCCAGAAGGCGGAGGACCTGCTCCATGAGGTTCGCGGCATGGATCCCTACGCCTACGGCGATTCCAAGGGCTTCCAGGCATACAGCCAGGCCCAGGTGCTCTATCTGCAGCACGTGGACGGCCTGCTGAAGGAGATGGGCTACACCCCGAAGCCGAAGAAGCAGCCGAACGACATCTTCGATATTCTGGAAGAGATGTTCGGAGCGCCCGACGATCAGTAATCGGTCCCCGATCAGAACCCCGGCGCCTGCCACTGGCAGGCGCTTTTTCTGTTCCGGGAAGAGCTCCCGTTCAGCTGCGGTTCAATCTTTCGATTGACGAAAAGTCCTCCCGTTCCTGCTACACTGTAGAAAGGGGGCGGAAACCGCCTCTGTTTACCGACTGGCTTTTCAGCATCGTCCGCAGGAAAGGAGCGTATGGAAAATGAAACGGTTCTATCGTATTATGATACTGGCAGCCGTCTCTGCCGTTCTGTCCGCCGTGCCGGTCATGGCAGCCGGCTGGGCCCAGGACGGCCGCGGCTGGTGGTGGGACATCGGAAACGGACAGTATCCCGTTAACCGCTGGGCCTGGTGCGACGGGGACTACGACGGCACGGCGGAGTGCTATTACTTTGACCAGAACGGCTACTGCCTGATGAACACCACAACGCCGGACGGCTACCGGGTCAACGGCAGCGGCGCCTGGATCCAGAACGGCCAGGTCGTGACCGAATACGTGGGCGTCCAGACCCCGGAGAGCTGGATGGACGGCCCGCTGGGCGGCTCCGGCGGCGGCAGCAGCTACGTGAGCGAGCCCGCGGGACAGACCACGGGACGCCAGGGGAGCGGGACCTTCTACAACCTGGCGGGCTGGCAGTCCCTTGACACCGAGCAGGAGGGCGTCTCCTACGGACACCTGGTCCTGAATCCGGACGGCACCGGCGAAATCCAGATCGAATCGGACAGCCCGGTGTACCAGCTCACCTGGAGCCGTTCCGGCGACACCATCTCCCTGAACTACGGCTTCTCGGGCTTTACCGGCTACTGCTACGACGAGCTTGGGCAGATCCGCCTGGTCATCGGCGACTGCCTGTATTATTTCCAGCAGGGCTGAGCACGTTCCCTGACTACGGAGGGCCGACATGAACACATCATCGGAGTCCAGCAGAATTGTCCTGCGGACTCTGATGATTTTTTTTGCCGGCCTGGTGGTCTACCACCTGGGGCTCTCTCCCATCAACGGGGCCGGCCTGATCTACAGCGCGATGGTGGTCTACTGGATCAGCACCCTGCGCCGCCGGCCTGTGCCGAGGGAAATCCGGCTGCGGATGGTCCTGATCGGGGCCCTGATGCTCATGCTGCTGGTCCTCCGGGGCATCCGCTATTCCTTTTCCCCCGCGCTGCCCGAGTCCCTCTCCCGCTTTCTCTGGTACCTCTACTACCTGCCCTTCACCATGATCCCCCTCCTGGGGCTGGACGCGGCCCTTCTGGTCTGGAACGGCGAGGACCGCAGGTCCCGGGCCGGGATCCTGTGCCTCTACGGGGCCTGTCTCGTCCTGAACCTCCTGCTCATGACCAACGGCCTGCACCAGCTGGCCTTCCGCTTCCTGGAGACGGGCCGGCAGTCGGAGGGCGGCACCCGCTACATCTACGGCCCGGTCTACTTCACCGCGGTGCTCTGGATCGCCGG
>CACYNZ010000461.1 GCA_902775835.1 uncultured Eubacteriales bacterium
AAAAGGAACCTGTTTTAACTCAGCACCTACAGGTACAGATAGCGCTTTAAAAAGATCCCGCTCAGCTTTCGATGTGTTTTCAATCGTCCACGCGTCATTCCGTTTCATCGCCTTAACCGATGAGGCTGTCAGCAGCACTTCCGGCATATAGATCTGGTATGAGGAAATACTGCAGGCAGAATGTGAAAGTTGGAAAATAGATGCAAGTGGTATGCGGGTGTCCCTGACTGCGCATGAAGACTCGGAGACCGCGCAGAGGAGCTGGTATCATGGTATCCAGGCATCAGGAGAAGATGAGAAGGAGGACCTCATGGCAGGATGCGTCATTATCGCGGATGATCTGACCGGCGGAAATGCAGCCGGGGTCCTGCTTCGCGGGATGGGTTGCAGGACCATTACACTGCTGAACCCCGAACATGCAGCCCCGGATATGATCCGGGAACATGACTGTGTGGTCTGTCCCACGAATTCCCGGGGCATTGGTCAACATGAGGCCTATGAGCGGGTCAGCCGGGCCTGTGCATTGCTATTTGGCGGGGATGTGAGGCTGTATGCACACCGCATTGACAGTACACTGCGGGGAAACGTGGGCAGCGAAACGGACGCCATGCTGGATTTCCTGGGAAAAGAGTATATCGCTGTGGCGACTCCGGCCTTTCCCGCATCGGGACGCACGGTGCGAGACGGGAAAGTGCTGGTGCATGGGAAGCTGCTGCATATGACAGAGATCGCCATGGATCCCAAGGCGCCTGTACATACCTCTGATGTGGCGGAAGTGTTCCGCAGCCAGAGCAGGTACGGCGTGGCGGCGCTTGAAATGGACGAAATCCGGCGCGGCATGTCATATTTGGCCGAGCGTCTCAACAGCCTGGCAGCCTATGGCGTGCGGACCGTAACCTTTGACTGCGAAACTCAGGAGGACCTGGAATTGATAGCGGACGCTGTGATCAAAAGCGGACTCAGGTTTATCTCCGTGGACCCCGGCCCGCTCACGGCGGCCTTTGCCCGAAGGCTGATGCCAGTATCCAGAGGCCGTGTTCTTTCAGTGGTGGGAAGCGTACATCCCAACGTGCTCGGGCAGATGGAGTATCTGTGGGAAGCCATGCACCCGGGATCGGTGGTGGTGAAGACCCGGGAATTCCTGGAGAGCGATTCAGCCCGGGAAAAGGAAATCGAGCGCGCGGTGCGGTATGTGCTGGAAGCGGACAATGGCCGGGTATATACTGTGACCGGGGACGGCATATGGCCGGAAAACCGGCTGGATTTCGCGCCATACATGCAAAGGTACGGCTGCACGCTGGAGGAGATCACGGGCAGGATCAATGAAGCCTTCGGGGAGATCGCCCTGCGCATCTTCCGTGCGGATCCTTCCTTTCGCGCGCTGTACACCTGCGGCGGCGATGTGACGGAGGCGGTCTGCCGGCGGTTTGGCGCGGCCGGATTGTGCCTGGAGGATGAGGTGCTGCCGCTGGCGGCATGCGGACGGTTCCTGGGCGGGGAATTCAGAGATATCCATATTGTGACAAAGGGCGGAAGCCAGGGTGACAGGACTGCGGCTGAAAAGTGCATTGCTTATCTGCTGGAAGCCCTGGACAGCTGAAAGGGAGGCGTTTTTGTGAAAAAGGCTTTGATTGCGGTTCCCATGGGGGATCCGGCGGGCATCGGTCCGGAAATCGTGGCAAGGGCCGCGGCGGACCCCGAACTGTTTCAGACGGCGGACTGTCTGGTGATCGGGGACCGGAAGGTGATGGAAGAGGCCATCCGGATCACGGGCGAAAATCTGAAGATCCACGTGATTCAGGACCCCGCGGACGGGAACTATGAGGAACGTGTCCTGAACCTCATCGATCTTGACAACATCCGTATGGAGGATTTCGCGTTCGGCCGGGTGTCCGCCATGTGCGGCAGAGCGGCCTTTGAATACATCGCGAAGAGCATTGAGCTCGCGATGCAGGGAAAGGCGGATGCTGTGGCCACAACGCCGATCAACAAGGAATCCCTGCGGGCGGGGCAGATCCCGTATATCGGGCATACAGAGATTTTCGGCGCCTTGACGGGGACGGAGGATCCGCTGACCATGTTCGAAACCCGGGGTATGCGCGTATTCTTCATGACCCGGCATCTTTCGCTGCGGGAAATGCTGGACAGGATCACCAGGGACCGTGTGATCGACTATGTGATCCGCTGCACGGAGGCCCTGCGCCGCCTGGGTGTCACGGAAGGAACCATGGCGGTTGCCGGTCTCAATCCGCATTCAGGCGAGCACGGCCTGTTTGGCTGGGAAGAGGTGAATGAGATCGCGCCGGCTGTGGAGGAGCTGAAACGCATGGGCTACAGTGTGGAGGGTCCGGTTCCTGCGGACTCGGTATTCCATCTGGCCATGCTGGGAAAATACAATTCGGTACTGTCCCTGTACCATGATCAGGGGCATATCGCTACCAAAACCCTGGACTTTGAGCGGACCATTGCCATTACCAATGGAATGCCGATTCTACGGACATCGGTGGACCACGGAACCGCTTTTGATATTGCGGGCAAGGGGATTGCGAGCGCGGTCAGCATGAAGGAGGCCATCCGGCTGGCAGCCAGATACGCACCTTTTTTTACGGCCTGAGGAGAATATGCATATAGAGACGGCGGGGAATGTCCTGGCCGTCCGTTTTTTTCTGGTGGAAGTCAGTTTTCGCGCATATGAAGCGCTGAAGCGTATATTCCGGATGGTATAGCTGAGAATTATGGAATTCTCTGAGTCGAGACTGATAACAAATATGGCAAATGCTACCCTGAAGTGCTGAAACAAGCAATGGAGA
>CACYNZ010000462.1 GCA_902775835.1 uncultured Eubacteriales bacterium
ATGGAGGAAGTCGTTTCCGAGAACGTGCTGGTTTCGGAAGACGAACTGTCTGAGGATATAACCCAGAGCCTGGATGAACTGATTCTCGTGGAAGAAGAATCCGACCTGGATCAGGATGAGGACCTGGTGGAAGAAAACTCCTATGAAGAAACGGATGCTTCAGGCGAAATTCGGGAAGATCAGGAAAATGCCGGACTGGACGGCACCGGAATGGAAACGCCTGAACAAACTGAGACGATAGACAATACCAATGTACAGGAAAACGCTGCCGAACAGCTGATGCCTGAGGAAACGGGAGAAAACGAATCCTCTGAGGGTATGGATCAGGATACCGAAATCCTGACTTCTGAAACCGGCACCACGGAACCGACGGACCCGGAAGTGGTTCCGGGTGACACCACAGGAGAAGAAGACGGACAGCACTCTGAACCGGTTTTTGGAGACATTCACTTTATTCAGGAGTTTACCCGTCTGGATGAAAACCTGTTCTCGGTAACCCTTGGCGCGGATGATGGCGTGTATATTCCGGACCTTCTTTCCTTTGCGGGAATCGAGGCGCAAACGATCAGCATTTCTTCGGATATTCCTTTCCTCGAAATTGGAGAGGATGCTTTCGTATGCCGTTTTGCCTTTGATGAAGGCTATGTGTATCTGACGGTTGACGGCCTTACTGTCTCGGTGCTGTGCAAATATGCCCAGCCGGAATCGAATGCAGATGAAGTCGTTGAATCCCAGAATCCGGGCGCAAACACAGCAGAGGGAACCGGGACCACTCCGGATGAAACAATTCCTGATATTACAGAAACTGAAGTCACAGACAACACCGGCTCTACGGAAGGTCAGTTTGCGGATGTCGTGTGGATTCAGGACATTTCTTCGCTGGAAGACGGAAGCTATGCAGTTGAGCTGGGTCCGGATGAAGGTGTACAGGTACAGGACATTTGGTCGCTTGCCGGTATCAACGCGGATACTGTGGAGATCACAACGGATATTCCTTTCCTGGAAGTGGACGGGGATGCGTTTATCTGCCGCTTTGCTTTTGCAGAGGGTACTGTGGCAGTCCATGCGGGAGAACAGGAAATCCTGGTTCATTGCCGGTTCGCAGGAAATCAGGAGAATACGCCTGCCGTGGAGGACGTCGCAGACTCCGTGACGGCCCATGCTTCTGATACGGAAGGCGCGCCTGCTGAACAGGCCGGAGAAGAAACAGATAACAAGACAGAATCAGGAGCAGAGGCGGCTTCGGATCCGAACGCTGCGCCTGTTGAACAGGCCGACGAAGAAACAGACAACGAGACAGAATCCGGAGCAGAGGCGGCTTCAGATCCGAACGCAGCGCCTGCTGAACAGGCCGGCGAGAAGACGGATAACGAGATGAAATCTGACGCTGATACCGCTTCAGATCCGAATGCTGCGCCTGCAGAACAGACCGGTGAAGGAACAGAGAACATGTCGGAAGCCGAAGCCGATCCGGAACATGAGGAGAGCGCAGAAAACGGGGAAGGTGGCACAGAGAAGACTTCCACCGCTCGGACCATTGAGAAAATTGAAGACCATCTCTATGCCCTCAGGATTGGAATGGATGAGCAGGTATCCCTGGAATCCATTCTGGACGAGATTGGCATGGGTCTGGAATCTGTCCAGATTTCAACGGATACGGCGGAGCTTTTGGTGGAAGATGGCCAGATCCGCTGCACCGGTACGTTTGAAGAGGGAAGTATCCTGCTGACCGCGGGCGATATAAATGTGACTATTCTGTGCACATTTGATTCCGGCAGTCCGGAAGGCACAGAGGAAGCAACGGAGCAGGAAGCTGCTGCGGATGCATCGGAAGTGACGGACGGAAATCAGGATCAGCAGGGCGAACATACAGATTCACAGGACACGGAACCCGAGCAGGTTGCCTATATCCAGACGTTTGAGCTTCTGGAGGAGAACCGGTATGCCGTAGAACTTGGCCTGATGGAAGGCGTACAGATCCGGGACATTCCGGGTCTGGAAGACGCGGAAAACGTGACCATTGAGACAGATATCGAAAGTCTTGAAATAGCAGAAGACAGCTTTGTCTGCTGCGGTTCCTTCGCGGAAGGCACAGTGAAGATTTCCTTTGAAGAAAAGGAGATCATCCTGGTCTGCCGTTTCCGTGAAACTGTGGAAGCAGGCGATCCGGACATTCAGGCAGCTGAAGACACGGAGCAGCCTTCGGACGGGGAAGGCGAAGAAGCTCAGACCCGGGAAGACGATACCGTGAAGTTTGTTCAGACGTTCGAAATGCTGGAAGACGGCCGGTATGCGGTGGAGCTCGGCATCCAAGAGGGCATTCAGATCCGGGATATTCCGGGCCTGGAAGACGCGGAAAACGTGATCATTGAGACGGATATCGAAAGTCTGGAAGTATCTGATGACAGCATTGTCTGCACCGGAGCCTTCGAGGAAGGTACTGTCAGCATTTCTTCCGGTGATCTGACTGTCATGCTTGTATGCCGTTATGTGGAACGGCAGGACAGTGCGGGTCCTGAAGTGAATGCGGATGCAGACGCAGCGCTTGATGATGCGCAGGAATATGTCACCTATATCCATGTATTCGAAGCGCTGGATGAGAACCGGTATGCCGTGGAGCTTGGCCTTCTGGAAGGCGTTCAGGTCCGGGATATCCCTGGAATGGAAGACGCGGAAAGTGTAAATATTCAGACGGAAATCGAACAGCTGGAAGTACATGTGGACAGCGTGATCTGCCGCGGACCTTTTGAGGAAGGTATCGTTACCATTTCCTCCGCGGAACAGGAAATGATCCTGGT
>CACYNZ010000463.1 GCA_902775835.1 uncultured Eubacteriales bacterium
GGCCGTTTTCTCGCCCAGGTCCACCATAGCCGCGGCCGTCTGCGCATCCGGAAGCGACACGCCTTCCATCTGCATCCGGCTGGTCCGCTTGATGGCCAGCGTATGCACGGTCAGGCTTTCCGGCCGGAGCTTTTCCGCCCATTCCATGGTATGCGCAAAGTCATTAAGGCCCTCGCCGGGAAGCCCGGCGATCACGTCCATATTGATATGCCCAAAGCCCATTTCCCGGGCCAGTTCATAGGCGCGCACCACATCCCCGCCGGTATGGTTCCGGCCGATGATCTGCAGTGTCCGGTCACTCATGGTCTGCGGGTTGATGGATATGCGCCCGGTGCCGTGGTCCAGGATCACCTGAAGCTTGTCCCGGGTGATGGTGTCCGGGCGTCCGGCTTCCACGGTCCATTCCATGGCACCCGGGAAACATTCCCGGGCACAGGTGAGCACCCGGTCCAGCTGCGGCGCGCTGAGCGCGGTGGGCGTGCCTCCGCCCATGTATATGGCGCGCACGGTTTTCCCGCTTTCGCGGATCACGTCACGTCCGGCCTGCATCTCATTACACAGGGCCCGGATGTAGGGTTCCACCAGCTTTCCGTTCCCCAGCTCACCCGAGGAAAAGGTGCAGTAGGCGCATCTCGTGGTGCAGAAGGGAATCCCGATATACACATCCACAATCCCGTCATCCGGCTGCAGCATGGTCTGCTGGAAGCGCACTACCCGGGAAAGCAGCGCGGCCTTCCGGGGAATGAGGTCGAAATGCCGGATCAGGTCCGCCTCCGCTTCCTCGAAGCTTTTTCCGCCCTCCAGCGCTTCCACCATCAGGCGGGTGGGCCGGATGCCGGTCATGGAGCCCCAGGGTGGATGCATGCCTGTGCGCACCCGGAGCAGGTCATAGAGCGTCTGGCGGCAGAGCCTGCGCAGCACGCGCTTGCGGTGCAGCAGATCAAGTCTTGCGTCCCCGGTCATTTCCGGCACAGGCGCATGGCCTTCGACCTGCCTCGTTTCATCCCGGAACACGCAGAAAAACTGACCATGTTCCTCGCGCACCGTGTAGGAAAACACGGGATGTTCCCACACGCTGTCCGGCAGGCCAAAGAGTCTTGTCATGTTCTGAAGGTCCGGCCCGATGGTGGACAGGTAGGATTCGAGTTCTGACATCAGCCGTGCCCCCCGTACATGGCCGCCACATGCTCAAGCGACTGTATTTTCTCAAGCGAGGCCATGAGGTCCTCCTCGCTTCCGCCCCACAGGTCCGTGCGTCCCACGCCCATGGACATCAGGGTATCCCCGGTAAAGAGCATATCCTCCACCTGGTAGCATACGCTGCCCCGGCTGTGACCCGGCGTATGGATCACGCGGAACCTGAGCCCGGCTTCCTCGATCACGTCCCCGTCCCGGACCAGTACGCTGGCCTCCGGGCCCGTCACCGGCTCGCCCATGAGGAACAGGGAGCCGTTCTTTGAAGGGGATGTGAGCATTTCCGCGTCCTCGGCATGGATATACACGCGGCACCCGGGCAGAGCCTTTCCGGCCGCGATATGGTCAAAATGCCCGTGGGTAAAAAGGATGGCGGCAATCTGCCGGCCATCCGCTGCTTTCAGAATCTTTTCGGCGCTGTCCCCGGGATCCAGCACCACGCAGTCCTGCCGGTCCTGAAGACCGATCAGGTAGCAGTTGGTGCGAATCGGACCCACCACAATGCGCCGGAACCAGATATTCTTCATCTCCGCACCTCAGAACAGTTTCGTGGAGTCCATCAGAAGCGTGGTCGGTCCGTCATTGACCAGGCTCACCTGCATGTCTGTCTGGAACACGCCGGTTTCCACATGAATGCCATGGTCGCGCCAGGCCTGGACCAGGCGGTCATACATTTCCCTGGCCTTCTCCGGCCTTGCCGCCTGGGTGAACCCGGGCCGGCGCTGTCCGCGCGCGTCGCCGTAGAGCGTGAACTGGCTGACGGCGAGAATCTCGCCGCCGGCGTCCAGTATGCTCCGGTTCATCTTGCCGTCCTCGTCCTCAAAGATTCTCAGGTTCGGAATCTTTTCCGCCATATACTTGAGGTCCGCGTCCGTGTCATCCACACTGACGCCCACCAGAATCATGTAGCCTTTCCCGATCTCCCCGCACAGGCGGCCTTCACTTTCCACCGATGCGCGGGTTACCCGCTGGATCACGCAGCGCATACATCCACCTCACCCTGTAATACGGAATACATCGATCACGTCGCTCCTGCGCTGGAGCTGGCGGATCACGCTGTCCATCTGCTCACGGCTCTTGACCTCGAGCACCAGGCGGATGGTGGCGATCTTGTTCTTGTCCGTGCCGGAGGACGAATTCCGGATGGACACGCCGAGCCCGCCGATGAACGTGGTCACCTCGCCCAGCAGGCCCACGTGGTCATAGGCCAGAATCTTGATGGACACGCAGAAGGTGCCCACATCCGCGTTCGCCCAGGCCACCTTCACCTGACGCTCCGGATCCCCGGAAATGGCGTTGGTGCACTCGGCCTTGTGTACGGTCACGCCGCGGCCTCTTGTAATATATCCCACAATCTCGTCCCCGGGCACCGGAGAACAGCACTTGGCAAAGCGCACAGGGATATCCATGTCGCTCATGCCCTCAATGAACACGCCGTTACTGATATGCCCGGTGCTCTGCGGCTTTTCCTCGATCTTCGGCGGGGCCGCCGGCTCGCGCTGGCGCTGCTCCTCCATCAGACGGGTCACCACATAGGCACTGGCCATGCCGCCGTAGCCCACGGAGCCGAAGATGTCGTCCAGTTCCT
>CACYNZ010000464.1 GCA_902775835.1 uncultured Eubacteriales bacterium
TTCCGGAATCATCCTTTCAAAGTGATGGATGATGACCGGATGAAAGAACTGGTACAGAGCGTGAAAGATAATGGAATCCTGAACCCGGTGCTGGTTCGACCGGCTGCTCAGGATGGTTTTGAGATGATCTCAGGTCATCGGAGAATGCATGCGGCAAAGCTGGCAGGACTCACCACCGTTCCGGCGATCATTAAAGAAATGACGGATGATGAGGCAGTCATTGCCATGGTCGATTCCAATATGCAGAGGGAGGAGCTCCTTCCGAGTGAGCGGGCGTTCTCGCTGAAAATGAAAATGGATGCCATGCGCAGACAGGGAAAAAGAACGGATTTGAGCCAGGCAGAAACTAAAAGCGAATCTGTTAAGAATCCTGGAACAACTTGTGGAACTCAGTTCCCGAAGTTGGAAGATGAAAACCGCAGTCGGGAACAAATTGGAAAGGAATCGGGTATCAGTGGCCGTCAAGTGCAGAAATATATCCGTCTTACAGAGCTCACAGAAGATCTCCTGAATCTGGTGGATCAGAAAAAACTTCCCATTGTACTTGCTGTGGAAATCTCTCGATTCAGCGTTGAATTACAGAGAAGCTTATATTCCTATATTCAGAAGAATGGGATGATTAATAAGACACAGCTGGACGCGTTAAAGAAGTTCAATTACGAGAATCTGACGGACTACAGTCTGACGCAGGTATTGAATGATGCCGTGCCGGAAAAGAAGGATGATGGCAAGGTGATCATCACGAGGAGAACACTGGACAAGTATTTCTCAAAAAACGTTACGACAGAGAAGCGGCAGGAGGTAATTCTGGATCTCCTTGACCGGTGGAAGCGAGGACAGCAAAAGACCTGATATCCAGATTTCATATGCCTGCAGGAACATGTCAGAAATACTGACACTGTTCTTGTAGGCGTCATCCGAGTCCACACCTATAATAAAAGCAGAAACAAAGGAATACATATCATCAGTTGCCTGCAGAAGGCGGAAAGGGAATGAATAACCGTTCCCCATGCAGCCAATTCTCCTGATCAAGGGGACGTTCGGACAATCTGATGAGTGCTCGCGGGAGGTGGTCTCGGTATGAAGGTGATATATGTTGCAGGCTGTGTATTGTTATGGGTGCTTAGAATTCTGCTGCTTCCCGTTCGGGCGGGACTATGGCTTCTTGGCCTGGCTGTTGATTTTGCCGGATCTGTTGTATGCAGAATTGCATCCTCTCTTGGAACGATCTTTCTCATCGGGGTTGTACTCAGCCGTGCCTGGACTGGTCTGTCAGATGCACTTTTTCTGGAGGGGATTGTCATTGGAATTCTGATGGCAGTGATTCCGAGGGCGCTTTCCATCCTGAGTGCTGAACTGATCGCCGGTATTCAGAGTCTGCTTCGGAAAATCTGACAGCCTGCAGGTATAAATTTGCTCTTGTGAGAAATGTTCAGATATGTTGAGAAAATGTCTATACGTCGTCTATTGAGGCATTTCTGAGCGGGTGGTAGTATTACGATAGACAAATGGAAACAGGGAGCGATCCCGAAACCACTTGTTTTTCTTTTGCAAAAGAATATGGATCAGTTGACGCGAGCGTCGGTTGGCAGAGAAATCTGCCGGCTGGCGCTTTTTTCGTGCCCGAATTTCCGGAAGGAGGAGAAATTTGGATTCCATCGGAAAGAGGCTTAAGGAAATGAGGTTGGCGGCGGGCATGAAGCAGGATGCAGCCGCCAGACGGATGGGAATGGCGAGAACGACGCTGAGCGCGATTGAATCGGGGAAGCGGCAGGTTCTCGCCGAGGAGATCCCGAGGTTTGCTGAACTCTATGGCAGATCAACGGATGAGATTCTCATGGAAACAGACAGGAAGGAGTACATCGGGACGATGAAAGATGACATGAAAACAATACCGAAGCTGGATACGGCTGCCCTGAATGATTACAGCGAGGTCAGAGGCAGACTTTCCATGGAAATGGTGGAGACTGGAAGAAACACCGGCGGTCTGCGTCATATTCCGCATGAGGAAATGGAGGACCTGTCGGTGGTATGCCGGATTGTGGTCGGGATGGACAGGCAGAGCCGGGAAACGGTTCTTGTGACGAATGAAATGCTGGATCATTACGGCATTACCAAAGAGCAGCTGATGTCGGACGCAAAGGAAAATGCACCAAAGATCCTGCCGGCCAGCGTGAATTCCCTTTCTGAAGTACTGGGAATTCCAACAGATCCTGGGGCAAAGGACATGCTGTACGTAGCCTCCGTGGAGGGCATGAGCCATGGAGCCGGAGTGCTGGCATATCCCGGATTTCTGGATAATGCGGCACAAAAGCTTGGCGGTGACTTCTTTATTCTTCCCTCCAGCATTCATGAGGTTCTGCTTATGAGGGACGAGGGCAATATCACGGCAGGAGAACTGCAGAATATCATTTCCAGTGTCAATCAGAATGAAGTTTCGCCTGCGGAACGAAGAATTTTTTTCAGTGCCTACAAATATCGTGAATTATGGGAAAAAGGGAAATCAGATGCTTCAGCAACGAAGATAGACAGATCGGCTAAAAAAGCATTCTGGCAGAGGGCTGTTGCTGCTGGAAGGCTTCCTGCTGTTCATTATATATGCCGATTATTCTAAAGAGATATGGACTGATTAATGATGATCATTTAACGAATGCTGGAGAAATACTTTTTGGAAACACACGCCCAGTTCAGCTGAAAGTAGCGATATTTGCCACTGATGCGAAGCTTACATTTCTTGCAATGAAATTGTTGGAGGACAACGTCT
>CACYNZ010000465.1 GCA_902775835.1 uncultured Eubacteriales bacterium
CCGGAGCTTGTGCGGATTCTGACTTGCAAGTACGACTTTCATGCGATCACCTGTATTTCAATAGGGATTAGGGACTAGGGACTAGGGACTAGGGAATGGGGATTATAAACTGTACCCATGAAAATGGACACGGATAATTTAGGGGTGTCCCCAGGAACGGACAGGAAAAAAGTGCTGTCAGGGGGCAAAACCCGGTATCGTGGACACTTTCAAAGGTTGCGGTTCTGTGGTAAAATGTATCCATCGAGCAAGGACGGGAAAGGTGGATACAAGATGAAAAACACGTTGACCGAGGAACAGCTCCGGCTGCTGAGGGCGAATGTGAACGTAGAGAAGGCAACGGAATATTACGTTGTCTTTACCGAGGCATTCAAGCAGTTGGCATGGGAGCAGAAGCAAGCCGGGAAGCGCTTGCGGGATGTTTTCCGCGAGAACGGCATTGACCCGGAGCTGCTGGGAGAAAAGCGGATTGCGAACTTTCATCAGATGCTCAACCAGCGAGGTCGGGAGGGCGGCGGCTTCAAGGACCGCCGTATCGACAACCGCCGTCCGACCGCTGAGGAAACAGCAGAAACACTGGAGGAGCAGGTCAAGCGCTTGCAGCACGAACTCGCCTACACCCGTCAGGAAGTCGAGTTTTTAAAAAAGCTGCAAATGGCAAATACGGAGGCCCGGAAACAGTGGGAATCGAAGCACCCGCCGAAGTAAAGTACGGGCTCATCCGGGAGGCCGTCAGCCGGGACAACAACCTGCTGAACATCTCGTACCTCTGCCGACTGGCGGGCGTGTCCCGGTCCGGCTATTACGCCTGGCTGGACGCCGCGCCGCACCGTCAGGTCCGGGAGGATCAGGACGCGGCGGACTTCGACAAGGTTCTGGAAGCGTTCAAGTATCGCTACCCGAAGGGGGCCAGAGGCATCTACATGCGGCTGCTCCACACCGGAGAGCGCATGAATCTCAAGAAAATCCGGCGTCTCATGAAGAAATACGGCCTGAAATGCCCGTTCCGGAAGCCAAATCCCTACAAGCAACTGGCCAGAGCCCTGAAAACGAGCACCGTTGCGCCGAACGTGGTCAACCGGGACTTCACCTCTCGCGGGGCGCGGAAGGTCCTGCTGACCGACATCACTTACCTGTTTTACGCGGGCGGGCGCTGCTACCTCTCCACGATCCTCGACGCCGTGACGCATGAGATCCTGGCCTGGCAGGTGAGCGAATCCCTGGAGGTCCAGTTCGTGCTGGACACGGTGGACGCGCTGCTGGCCCTGCACGGCGCGACGCTGGACAACATGACCATCGTGCACAGTGACCAGGGCTGCCACTACACCAGTCGGGCCTTCATCGCAAAGCTCAAGGACGCGGCGTTCGTGCAGTCCATGTCCCGGAAGGGCAACTGCTGGGACAACGCGCCCCAGGAGAGCTTCTTCGGCCACATGAAGGACGAGATCGCCTGCCTGATCGCGGAGTACGAGACCTTTGCGGAGGTACAGTACCGGCTTGCAGACTGGATGGATTACTACAACACGGAGCGCTACCAATGGGGCCTGCTGAGGCTCGCGCCGGTGCAGTATTACCGCTACGTGACAACAGGCTACTACCCAATCCCGCAGTACCAGCCGCGCAGATCAACCTGCCCCCGGGGCTCTGCCCCGGTCCCCGAGGTTTAGCGCATTGGTTTCCGGGAGGCAGCGGAAAAGGCAGTGAGCAACCGCCGCACTGCCTCCCGCAAACCCACCCTGGCGCTCATGTCGCTCCTCAGCGTTGCACTATCCTCCGGGATGGTAAAGCAAAAGGCAGTATAACAAACTTGGTAGAAAAAATCTACCCCTACGAATTAAATTGTCCTTGACAAAGGGTACACCGCAATTCCCTGATCCCTAATCCCTAAAGAACTCTTTTCCGCTTCCGCTCAAAAAATACTTGTACTTTTCATAGATATGCTGTATAATAGCTTGAAGTCTCTGAATCCAGAAGTGAGAAGCCCATGAAAAAGAGCAGACAATATCTGACCCGCCTGCTGCCGGCCTACGCCTGGCTCCCGGCGCTGAGCGTGATCGGGATGAATTTTCTGGTCTATTATATTCCAAAGCTGCTGGAAACCCACCGCAGCCTGAATCTGGTCTCCACGGCCCTGGACGACGCGCTGCCGCGCGTGCCGTACTTCGCCGTCATCTACGTTCTGGCCTACGCCCAGTGGGCCGTCGGCATCCTTGCCATCTGCCGGGAGAGCCGGGCGCACTGCTTCCGCGTGATGTCGGGTGTGCTGATCTCCGAGGCTCTGGTCCTGCTGGTCTTTCTGGTCTATCCCACCACGCTGCGCCGTCCGCCGGTGGAGGTCCGGGATCTGCCCACTGCCGTTCTGGACTGGGTCTACCGCTCGGACACGCCGACGAACCTCTTCCCTTCCCTGCACTGTATGCAGAGCTGGCTATGCTTCCGCGGCGCGGTCGGGATGCGCCGGACGCCTCGCTGGTATCCCTGGGCGCAGCTCATCTTCGCGCTGCTGGTCTTTGCCTCCGTGATTCTGACCAAGCAGCATATCTGGCCCGACATCCTGGGCGGAATCGCTTTCGGCGAGCTGGGCCAGCTTCTCGGACGGCGGCTCCGCGCGGAGCGCCTGTTCGGCAGACTTGAAGCAACTTCAAAGGAGTAATCCATGCAAAACGAAGCTGTCCCCGCACGGCCCGGAAAAAAGAAGCATCTGCTTTGGAATATCGTTTTCATCGGGATCGCCGTTCTGACCGTATGGGTTGTGGCCTCGA
>CACYNZ010000466.1 GCA_902775835.1 uncultured Eubacteriales bacterium
CCGAGCGGAGCCAGATAATGGCAGGGCTTTACGCGGTAGTCCAAGACATAGGCCGCGATGCCGCCCGCGTTGAGCATTTCGGCAATGGGATCGCCTTCGTGGGGTGCCTTGCAGACGTATCCGCCGCCGGGGCAGACAACGACCGCCGTTTCCGCGCCGGGCACGGCAAACTCCCTGACGGACGGCTGAGCCTGATCCGGGGACTGTTCGGTATAGGGTGCAGTGTGATTCCAGAGAGTCAGGACAGAATGCATGGGCATGCCTCCAATATGTATATACGTTTCTGTACAGTAAGGCGCGCGGGATTGGCCCGCAGCGCGCATATCATACCATATTTCTTTTGAAAATGAATACATCCTGTTCCAGGGCATGTCCGGGAACAGGATGCATGAGGCAGGCACAGCCTGTCACTTTTCGCACAGATGAACACCCATCTGGAAGGCTTTCCGGCATTCTTCCGGGAACACCGTTTCATGGCGCTGCTGTTTGGCTTCCGGATCGAACATGGTCCAGGGCCAGTCGGTCCGGCTGTAATCCTTCAGCTGCAGGGTGTTGCCGCTGACAAGGACCTCGGTGGGGCCCACAAAGCGGTTCAGGGTCTGCTGATAGTTTCCAACCAGGTTCAGATATCCCGTGTCCGGGGCATTGCTGGTCATGATGAACAGAACCGGCAGCGGATGCTGATTGCAGCAGGGGTTTTCCAGGTTATAGGTGAGATTCTGGAAAATGAGCCGCTCGTAAAGCGCGCGGAAGGACGCCGTGAGTTCGCTGAGATAATTGGGGGAGCCGATGATGAAGCCGTCGGCTTCACGGATGGCGTCAAGCACAGGCGTCAGGCCGTCGCGGCAGATGCAGCGGCCCTTGTTCTTTTCCTTTTTGCAGCCGAAGCAGGAAATGCATCCCGTGTATTTTTCCAGACGGAACAGGTCAAAACGCTGGACCTCGGCTCCGGTGGATTCGGCCCCGCGAGAGGCTTCCGTGATCAGGGTGTCGGTGTTCCAGCCCTTTCTGGGGCCGGCGTTGACGGCGATGATGTGTTTTGGCATGGGAATCCTCCTCGTCTGGTGTGAGGGTCAGGCCGGGGTGTCTTCCGGAAAACTGATGAACAGGATCTGGCGGCCATGGGTGATATGCTCGCCGGAGGCGGCTTCGCTCAGATCATACTCTGTCTGGATCATGAGACCGGAATCGAGCTCGGCAAGGAAGTAGGACAGCGTGTGCAGCACGAACTCGCCCTTCAGGGACAGTGCATCATAATGTACCACAGTTTTCATGGACGGGTCAAACAGCATATCGGCTGTCACGCTGCCGACCCGGTGCAGAAGCATGGCACTGCCGGAAGCCTCGATGCCTACCATGGTGATGCCATTGTCCATGTAATCGGTATAGGCAACGCAGTGACTTCCGTTCCTCATCTGATACTCGCCCACGTAGTCGTGATGCATTTCATCGCCGTCAATCACCGTGCTGAGATGGACGGCGGCTTTCCTGACATCCATGCTGAATGCTCCTTTTTATGAGTTATGCCGGATCATTATAGAATCATGCACGAAATATGCAAGAAGAAAGAAATCTTTCCGCTGCTGTGGACGGTATGGCTGTGCGGGCCTGCGGGCATCTGGAGGACACTGCCGGAAAGCACCATGTCCCGCCAGACGGCGGGACATGGTTAAGGGATGCGTGCTTTATCCGTGACAGGACCCGGCATTACAGGTTCAGGCCGTCGGTCCAGATCTTCAGGTCTTCTTCGGAGACTTCGCCGCCGAGGCGCTTTCCCGCGTCCACGCAGGCACCGCTGCCGACCAGGGACTGGATCCGCTCAGCGGTCTTGCCCATGCCGCTGCCGCCGGAGGTGCAGAAGGGCACGATCTTCTTGCCGGTAAAGTCGCCGGAGGTCAGGAACGTGTCCACGGCGCTGGGTTCACGGCCCCACCAGATGGGGAAGCCCACAAACACGGTATCATAGCCGGACAGGTCCACGCAGCCGGTGATGGCCGGACGGCAGTTCAGGTCTGACATTTCCAGTGTGCTCCGGGACTGCTTGCTGGTGTAGTCAAGGTCTTCTTTGGTGTAGGGCACTTCGGGTCGGATTTCAAACAGGTCTCCGCCTTCCACCTCGGCCAGTTCCCTGGCAACCCTGGCGGTGACACCGCTCACGGAAAAATAGGCAATCAGTGCTTTGCTCATATTCAGGTCCTCCTTAGTGAATCAGGATTCAGACTTTACAACGGAATCCTTATCTGATACGATTCTAGCGATCCGGTATGCGCCTGTCAATGACTGAAAAAAACCGGAGCAAGGAAGAAAGAACTGAGCGGAGGATGCGGTATGTCTCAGCAGCACAACTGCCCCTGCGCACCGGCGTGCGCTCTGCAGGGAGCCCTGGAAAGCATAGGCGGGAAATGGAAGCTGCCTGTGCTCTGCTCACTGATCAGCAACGGGACAAGCCGGTACAATGAACTGCTTCACAGTGTGCAGGGCATATCCAATACCATGCTGTCCCAGACGCTGCGGGAACTGGAGCGGGATCATCTGATTCTGCGCAGGGAATACCTGGAGGTTCCCGTGCGCGTGGAGTATGAGCTTTCGGAAAAGGCACGGAAGCTTCAGCCGATCCTGGCGGACCTGATCCGATGGTCGCTTGAGGAAGACGCGTAAGAGGCGGACGGGGAGAACTGACCGGGGGGATTGTTTTGAAGGTAATCGGGAATATTCTGTGGTTCGTATTCGGTGGGTTTGTGAGCGGTCTGGG
>CACYNZ010000467.1 GCA_902775835.1 uncultured Eubacteriales bacterium
TTACTTACATCGGAACAGGACGCCGCAAGCAGTCCGTTGCCCGTGTCTTTATGACTCCGGGTACAGGTGTGATCACAGTTAATGGACGCACTCTGGAAGAGTATCTCCCGCAGGCTACTCTGCGTATGGAGGTCAATGCTCCGCTTGTACTGACTGAGACAAAGGGTCAGTTTGACATCAAGATCAATGTTTATGGCGGCGGTTATGCTGGTCAGGCTGGTGCTATGCGTCATGGCATCTCCCGTGCTCTGCTGGAAGCCAGTGCAGATTACAGACCTGCACTGAAGAAGGCTGGGTTCCTCACACGTGATTCCCGTATGAAGGAACGTAAGAAGTACGGTCTGAAAGCTGCTCGTCGTGCACCGCAGTTCAGCAAGCGTTAATCAGAGTATGGCTTGGAAAACCTGGAGAGATTTCTTCAGGTTTTTTTGTGCTTTCATGCAGAGGCAATTTTCGGATTCCAGAAAAGCATCTGGGCAAGAGTACATATAACGGTGTGTACAGGCATGAAGAATTGACGCGGGGAAAGGATATTTATCTTTGGTTCTTATTTTCTTTGGCTTGTTTTTCTGGTTTTGCTACAATGGCGACTGAAAGATTGTGTGAAGGATGAAAGATATGGAGCGCAGGGAATTGCTGCATGCTTTGATGGATCTTGGTGAGCTGATGTTAGTCAGCGGCGGTGAGGTGAAACGGGTAGAGGATACGATTACCCGCATGGGTGTGGCGTCCGGTGCTGCCAGGATGAATGTCTTTGTCATTACCAGCAGTATTGTGGTGACGATGGAAGATCCTGACGGTTGTGAATATACAGAGACAAAACGTGTTCTGATGAGTACTGCGAATCATTTCCGCCGTCTGGAGCAGCTGAATCAGCTGAGCCGTTCCTTCTGCAGCAGGCCGTGCACTGCGGCAGTGCTTCATAAGCGGATTGAAGAGATCCGGAACCAGAAAGAGAAAATATTCTGGCTGTATTTTGGCAGTGTGATGGGAGCTGCGGCTTTTGCCATCTTCTTTGGGGGAACGCTTGTGGATGGTATTGCCTCCGGCCTGATGGGACTGTTTGTCTCTCTGCTTGTGAGCTATCTGGAGCCATACTGCCCCAATGCCGTATCATTTAATCTTCTGACAAGTTTCCTGTGCGGATTTGGCATCTGTCTTCTTGGCCGAGCCATTCCAGGCCTGCATGCAGATATGATTATGATTGGTGATATCATGCTGCTGATTCCCGGTATTCCAATGACGAATTCCATTCGTGATGTACTGGTCGGGGATACCCATGGCGTGCCGGATCGAGGCCGAGTAAGCACGGAGGTCGTGGAACCGGAAGTGCGGGAGACCGCATTTTTTGACCAGGCGCTCGAAAGCATTGGTGAGCGCGGTCGGAGTAAGACCTACGACGTACTCGCCCTCCGGATCCGCAAGGAGTACGTCGATCACCTCCTGCGGGAGCGTGACGGCCCTGACGGACTGCGGGGTCTTGGGCTGTTTGATCTTCGTTCCTCCTCCGTAGAGCTCGGCGCGGGACCTGCGGACATGGACCGTACAGCCGTCAACGTCGGTGTATTTAAGACCGCACACCTCTCCTCTCCGGAGCGTGCCGAAAGCCGCAAGGAAGATCGCTTTCTTCATATCGCCGGATGCTGACGCGATGAGCTCTTTGATATCCTCGTCCGTGGGCGTGTACATCTCCGGAGGTTTCTTCTGCGGGAGGGTGACCTTTGGAAGGTTGATGCCAAACATCCCGCAGGATGCGGTCAGGAGGGCGTGCGCGTTCCGCACAGCCTTGGGAGAGTGGTCAGAGGCATACTTCCCTACCCAGAGCTGTAAAGTGGCTGTATCGGCCTCGTACGGGCTCAGACGGGCAATGTCTGTATAGGCGCCATCCTGCAGGGACTTGTAGGAGCGGACCGTAGACGGGGACAGGACGGACTCCTTGATGGAGATATACTGCTTAATGCACTCCGCGATGGTGAGCGTCCGGTCCCTTCCGCTGCCCTCCAGCTCCAGCGCCGCCCGGATCGCGTCCTTCTCGGTATCCGCGGTGACGGAGCCGAGGACGATCTTCCGCTTGCCGTCCACCACTTCATAGTGATCGACATACCTCGCCCGCCATCTTCCGGATGGCATCTGTCAAATCGATCTCGCAGCTCACATCAAGCTTCGGGACCGTCAGGTTGACCCAGGCGCTGTGGGGCGTGACTCCGTGCGCTGTCACGAAGTGATAGTTTCCGTCACGGCCTTCGACATAATAGTCCCGTGCATCATAACGGGTGGAGACAAATTCCCGGAACGATTCTTTCTGCATCATTTCGGAAACGCTTACGCCTTCATCCGGCAGGAAAAACCAGACCTGGCTCTGTCGTGTCCAACGGGATGCGAAGCGGTAGCCGTCAGCCGTGTAGTAAAGCGTGCTGTCGTGTTGCGCCGACATGAACTGAGCCTCAGTATCACCGGAAGGGGCATGGAAGGTGCCGGCTTTCGTGCTTTGTTTGCTGAATTCATCATTCCATTTGGTCTGGAAAAGGACCGTGCTGAAAAGGGCGAGGGTGGTGTCGGAAGCAAATTGGATGCTTTCGGTCTGATCGCGAAGAAGACCGCCCGTCATGTCGGTAAGCCATTTCTGCAGCAGGCGGTCATATTCCTGCGAGCCCATTTCGCCAGTGAAGGATGAAGCATAGTAGTGGTCCGCGAGCTGCTTCACAGTGCCTTCATGGAAGGGCAGGTCACCGCTTAGCCACAGCG
>CACYNZ010000468.1 GCA_902775835.1 uncultured Eubacteriales bacterium
ACTTTCACCGTACCATGGGTGACATCATAGAAACGCGGAATCAGATTGATCATTGAGGACTTGCCGCTGCCGGTAGATCCAATGATGGCAATTGACTCACCAGCATGAATCTCCAGATTCAGATCAGAAAGCACATCAGAGCTCTTCTTCTGATAGCGGAAACAGACATGGTCAAAGGCAATGGTGCCTTTGCTGGTGCCCTGGGTCACTGTGCCTGAGACCACATCCGGTCTGGTATCAAGAATCTCTTTGAGGCGGGTTGAAGATGAGATGCCGCGGGAGAGATTCTGGAAGATCGTTGCCAGCATGCGCAGGCCATTGAGAATTAAACTGATGTAGGTGACTGCTGCCATGACGGTACCAGGCTCAATAGAGCCGGCCTGCACATCAATGGCACCGGTACGGATGATAGCCGCTGCTGCCAGGTTGAACACCAGATTCATAACCGGCTGCAGATACGAGATCCGCAGCCCGTTCCGGCAGATGATCTGTCCTTCATCCGGCTGCAGCGCGCCTGCGATGATCGCCAGAAGGGTAGACTTTCCCGTCCCGTTGATTCCGATCACACCGATCCTGTCGTAATCTTCTATTCCCTGTGTCACATTCTGAAGCAACACGGTATCTCCGAAGGAAATGCCGATTCCTTCCAGTGTCATGATGATCATGTGGTTTTCTCCATGTCAGTCGTATCTCATCTCCCAATACAGCTCATTCAGAACCTTGTCCTGAATCCGTGCTCATCAGCCACAACCGGAACCTCTTGCTCATTGATGCTCTCAATTCTCACGTATCGCCCGCGCTTAATGATCATGTGCTTTAATGCCAGCAGTGTCCCGTCGACCTGCTCCTCTGTTCCCTGTATTTCCAGGGTCACAGTGCCGTCGAGCTCATTCCTCACCCAGCCTGTAACTCCGATCAGGTCGGCAGCACGGCGTGTGAGGTAGCGGAAACCGACCCCTTGCACCCTTCCGCCAAACACAATCCTTTTACGAATCATTTGGATCTCCTTGTTGAGTCACTGGGGCCTGTCCCCTCTGACTCATCTCGCCTCCATTGCGTGGATAAGGCGCAGGATCGTTTCCTGAACAGGCACGCGCAGGCCCTGCTCCTGAGCTGCGCGCACTACCGCGCCGCATATAAAGTCAGCTTCTGTTTTTCTGCCGTTCTTAAGGTCTGAGTAGACACTGGTAAAGCCGCCCGGCGCATTTCTGAGGTGTTCACGCACCCGGGCGATCTGCTCTTCCGGATCAAAAATAGCGCCTTCTCCTGCCGCGGCAGCGCAGATCTCGCGGATCAGGTCCTGACAGATCGACCACGCATTTTCATCCTCTGCCACATAACCCTGCGGCACCTGAAGGACACCGGAGAGAACACTTGCTGACGCATTGATCATCAGCTTGTTCCACACCTCAAAACGAATATTGTCGCTCACTGAGCAGGGGAAGCCGGCGCTTTCAAATACTGCGCACAGTTCCTCCAGTCTTGCTCTGTCCGGGGCCTTCTCTCCTTTGGCGGCAACGCCTCCGAAAACGGTCTCTCCGAGCCCGCTGTTGATGATCACGGAAGCGCTCTCTCTGGAACTTCCCTGTTTCGTTGTTCCGATCAGAACATGTGCTGAGTCAGCAAATTCCCGCATCACCTTGTCATGTCCCGCTCCATTCTGAAGTGTTAAGAGCAAAGTGTCCGGGCCGATCAGCGCTTGGTTCTTGGTCAGTACATCACGGATCTGATATGCCTTAGTAAAGAGCATCACTACATCCGCCGGCTCTTTCAAGCTGCCGCTCTGATAGGCGGGGATCATTCTTGTGACGCTGCTGTCACCCCTCTTGATGGTGACTCCTTTTTCGTTGATCTCCCCCAGATTTACGGGATTATTGCCGATCAGCGTCACATCTGCGCAAGCTGC
Organism: uncultured Eubacteriales bacterium; assembly: GCA_902775835.1. The sequence continues at coordinate 1,907 of CACYNZ010000468.1, forward strand.
CAGCTTTCCTCCAAACAGAAGTCCCATAGCGCCGGGTCCGATTATTGTAATTTTCATCTCTGATCCTCCTCGCCTAAGCTGTTTTTCGATTTGTTGCATAGTTGAGTCACCGGGGCTGTCCCCTCTGACTCAGTTTGGTCGACTGTCAGTCACCGGGGCCTATCTCCTCTGACTCACTCTTTGGGATATGACTCCAGTACATTTGTGATCGCCGGAACCAGATCCCTCTTTCTTGAGATGCCCGGTTCAATCCTGAACGCTGATCCGTCATAGACAGCTTTGTCCCCGAAAGCCGCGTCGATCACGTCACGCGAAGCATCATTTGCAGGCACAATATAGCTGACCGAGATATCGTCATGGAAGATCGAAATCTGGGCAAAGGCCATATCCATCCCGCTGGGTCTCACCGTCGGAGGGATCGTCTTATTCATGCGCTTGACGAAGTCAGCCGCGGTTTCCTCATCATATGCTTCGATGCATCCGATCGCGTATTTTTTGCCGCCCGCCTCATATTCTTTGTAGTCGCTGAAATAGATCTCTTCGTCGGTCATACCTTCATACGAAAACGATGCCTTGTACATTTCCGCGTAGAAAGCATTCGTGTCTCCAACGCCCGCAATACCGCTGAGCTCCCTCAAAGCCTCTTTGTCGGCAAACGTATAAGATCCGGGATGGAGATTATGGGTGTCTGACAGAATGGCCCCCATCATAGCAAACGCCGCCTTTTTACCCGGTTCAATGCCGTAATCCCGGTATTTCATCCAGACGATCGTAGCCGTCGATCCGAGGGGCTTGGCATCATAGATGAGCTGATTGCCG
>CACYNZ010000469.1 GCA_902775835.1 uncultured Eubacteriales bacterium
CCGATCTCTGTGCCCACAGGCGTCAGCCCCTGGTCCTTCAGTCTTGCGAGCAGATTTTCCAGTTCAGGCGAATCCGGCTTTTTCGGGAAAACCACGTTGCCATCGCGGTCGATGGTGATTCCCCGGACATAGAACGCATAGGTCGGTGGTCCGGCATAGTCTGAAATGGTATCGTAGAAATCCGCCAGTACTTTGACCAGGCGTTTTCGTATCGGTCCACGGGCTCCAAAGGCGATTCTGTACTCGTTTCCTGTCATGGTACGCTTCCTCCTTTTGCGGGCTTCTGCCCCGAAGTCATGGACATGTTACCTCTCCTGTTTCGTATATCCATATCTGAACCCACCAAAGATTCCCGCCATTCCTTGTGTGGTATGAACAAATACCGGAGCCGGTTTGACCTGAAGTAAGAAGAATTCTGGTCCATCAGTTCTGGTATGCTGTTGTATCCCACTCTTCATGTGTTCTGGGATGCCCACAGGGACGCTTTTCCGGACATTTCCCCGTGACACAACCTGGGCCGGCACATTGGAACAGGCCAGGGCTGTACTCCTTACATATTTTCAGCATCTGATCTGCCAGTTCACGGATTTCCCATTGTGCCCGGTTACATGTGCGCAGGGAAAAGAAATGCAGCAGTTCCCTGGCATTCATGGTCATGATGAGCGTGGTGGGCACTGCCTGAGGGGTCACGTACCGGGCATCTTCGAAGGGAATCCCGGCATCCACCAGCCGCTGATAAAGGTTCATGACATAGCGCATGGTGCTCTCCACTTCCCCGGCAAGCGATGAATTCCGAATACTTTCCGGAATCACCAGTTCCGGGTTATCCAGTTTTACGTACCGCTGGGACTGGACATCAAAGGAAGCCAGGCGATGCCGGGTCAGCTGCGCCAGGGCCGCTCTGGACAGACCTTCGATTTTGAAGGTATACACAGCGTGCTCCAGCACACTGGTGTGTCCGCTTTCCAGTGCATGCCGGAGGGAGCTCTCATAGTTATGGGAATCCGTGCAGACGGCTGCTGCCACCCCGCACAGATCTTCCGGAAACGCGGTAGCATCGATCAGGTATACGTTCATGTGCATGCCTCCGTTTTTTTATCCACTGATAAAAGAAAAGCTCTGCAGATAGTGACTTCTGTCTGGATAGATTGGACTTTTGCGCATAGGAAAACCCCGCCAGGATCGGCGAGGTCATTCAGGTTCCATTATCCCAGTTTCTGTCTTTGCTGATGAATTTCGATCAGGTCGTCAATCGCTACATCCGGATCAAACGTATGAAAAGCCATATAATTTCTCTTCATGGTCTTTGCTGGAGCCTGGCGGTAGATCCTTTTACTCCGCTCACCTCGTGTGCAAGCCCAGTAGCGATACAGATACCCAATCCAATACAAAACTTCTGGGGAGTATTTTTCTCCATCTTTACCCAGTTTTTTTTCATCCTTCAATTCATCAATCAGATATTCTTCTCCCATCCACTGCAGCTTATTGTAGGGAGAATCCAAATGTTCAGCCACCTCCGAATTCATAAAATCACGAATGAAGCCTTCACTGCCGTATGCAGTAGAACGTTCAAACAGGCGGCCCTGGATATCACAAAGCTTTAACCTAATGCTATCCATGATTCTTACCTCCCGGCTTCTTTCAGAATTTCATCGAAGAACTGGCCCTCTCTGCGATAGTCTCGACAAATTTCATTGGCAAGATTTACACCTTTCACGCGGTTTGATTCACTCAGATCACGGAGAAAAATCCGCTCCAGTTGAGACAGTTCAACCTCGGCTTCAATCTTTACTTGCTTACAAGCCTTCTCGGTTATCGCAACGTACTGCTCCCCCAGTTGCAGGGCAGACAGGCTCATGACAAGAGCTTTGTCTGTTATGTTTCCCAGGAAGAAATTATCCAATACATAGAACATTCTGTCATTGGCGATGCTGCCAACAACTACGTCATAGCCTTTTGACATGGCAGCATAGTGCTCGTAAAGTGAAGTTCCCCGCACTTCGTCCATCTTACCCCGGTTATAAGCCACAAGCATTGCCCATTCCAGATCAGGCTTGACCGTGAGTACACGCATCCCAGTCATATCCAGGCTGGTAACATAGAACTTTGACTCCTCAAAATCACTGATCAGCGTCAATGGCTGATAAGGTTCTGTTCCCATATAAAACCCTTTGCCAAAGTCACAGCGGTCTCTACTTATCGGGGCAACAGGACCTTTGATGCCGGATTTGGAACCATGATACAATACCACTCTATTAGAGCTGCTGCGTATATTCGCGGCAGCCTTAACGATCTTCTTATGGATGATATCTTCCAGATCTACGTTTCTTTCTTTACAGATATCGTATAGGCGAAGTTGAGCTGCCTTATTCGGCTGCGTATGTCCGTTTTCCCACCGGTTTACTGTTGCATAAGAAATACCGATCATCTCCGCCAGATCTTCCTGACTCGCATTTAACCGGTTTCTGATTTCAAGAATAAGTTCCTTCATAGGCAGCCTCCAATATAACATTTGCCACATCTGTATTATAATGTTTGTTATATCGCGAGTCAATTCAAATCTGTAAACTTATCGTGAAAAATCAGAATCCCTTGTGTATCCAAACGTGCACAGGGTCTATCTATTGCTGGGACCGTATTTCGTACATAACCCTTAAGCACCTATATGCCGCTTTATGCGCTTCAACTGGCAAGGCAAGCGCAGATTAGCTACCATTAGATACC
>CACYNZ010000470.1 GCA_902775835.1 uncultured Eubacteriales bacterium
CAGGCTTTTTCGGCAAAGCCCTCACCGCCCGGCTGGGCCTGCAGATCATGCAGGGACAGCGTAATACCCACCCGGATATCCGGATACCTGGCATGTATCTCCTCCCGCGCCGCCTGATGCGCGCGCATGACCAGCGCATCGCCTTCGGGCGTTCTGGAGCTTACAAACACCTGCGGCTGAGGCGTGCCGAAGATCTCAGCATTCTCCTGGGCCGCAAATTTCATGTTCTCCATCATCTTCTGGAAGTTCATGCCCACCTGGACCGTGCCTTCGGCTTTGCCTGCTGCTTCCCGGGCACGCTCGGCCATCAGCTGGAAGCGCCGGGCAATGGCCGCCAGCTGCAGGCCCATATTGGCCTCATTGATCGTGCAAACATACCGCAGCTCATTTCCAAGCTTTTCAGCCACATACCCGGCATAGCGGCGGAAATACCCGATGGTGCTCTCAGCCTCCCATCCGCCCTTCCGGATCAGCCACAGAGGACTCGTGAAATGCATGAGCGTCACAATGGGCTCCACGCCATGCTTCCGGCAGCACCGGATCACGCTCCGGTAATGCTCGATCTCCCGGTCATCAAAGCAGCCTTCTTCCGGCTCCACTCTCGCCCATTCCACGGAAAAGCGGTAAGTGTTCAGTCCGGCATCCGCCAGAAGCCGGATGTCCTCTTCATAACGATTGTAATGATCACAGGCCACACCGCTGGGCTCTGCAAAGCTGGTATGCGGCATCTGCTCCTGTGCCCAGTAGTCACTGTGCACATTCATGCCTTCCACCTGGTGTGCCGCCGTCGAGGCACCGATCAGAAAACCTTCAGGAAACTTCATGGCTGTCCTCCCTGAGCATCACGCATGTGCCTTCCGTAATTCCGTTTTCATTGAACGCGTCCACGCGCACCGCATAGTTCCGGCCCGCGATCAGCGCTCCGATCCTCCGGGCGCCGGAGGAAAACACCATATAGCTGTGATACAGCTTATCCGGACCGGAGCCGAAGAGAATGTTGTACCCAACCGTGTTCTTCTGTTCCCGGACCGTAACCGTCATGTCCAGGTCCCCTGTCCGCTCCGCTTCAAACACGGGCACTGCTGGCTTTTCCCCATGCCCGAGCCCGAACACGCGCAGGCCGGACACGCAGGGGTTCACGCCATAGGGCACAGCCATGTCGCTGAGGCGCAGATACCGCATGCTTCTGCCCTGTTCAAGAACCGTCAGATCATGGGCAAGGTCCGTATCCACCCCGGACTTGTCCGCCACCACAAACCAGTTTTCTCCGTCCGTGGAGCCTTCCAGCTTCCACTGCGTGCGCATGTCGCGCTCTTCAATATACCGTGCCTGAGTGCCCGGCCGGATTTCTCCCGGGCAGGGCACGTCCAGCACGTCATCGGCAAAGTTCACCTGCACCGCGTGCACATCATACACATCCCCCAGGTCCAGCTTCAGCCACTCGCCCCGTTCGGGCGTGGCAGCCTGCCACCAGGTGCGCACATTTTCCTCGCACGCCTTCTCCGGCTCATGCCCTTCCGTCCAGGAAGAGGCCACTGCGGTTTTGCCGGCGCTGAGCAGCATCCAGTCCGGATTCCGCCACGGATCCTGATTCTCTCCGGACACGGCAAGCGGCCAGTCGCCATAGCGCTGATTGCAGTACATTTCGCCGTCGGCGTCAAAACCGGCGGGCCAGATGCCCACACGGCGCTCGAAGTCGTGGTTTACGCTGATGCGCATGGTGGCTGTATGCCAGTAATTGCCCTTCAGATCCTGCATGGTGGACCCGTGTCCCGCACCGGGCAGGAAACCGCCGGGCTTATAGGAATAGGGATTGTTCTGGGCAAGCGTGAAAGGCCCGAGCGGTCCTCTGCCCACATAGACGCCGTCGGAATAGGTATTGTACTGCGTGCCGGGGCAGGCGTACTGCAGATAGTACAGGCCGTCATGCTTGTCCATCCAGGCGCCTTCAATATAGGGGCGGTTCGCGAACATGCCCCGGATCATCGGACGCAGATGCTCAGGAACCTGGCTCTCCGTGATGCCCCGGCTTTCCAGGTATGCCCTGTACCGTTTTTCCACTTCCTCATCCGAAGCCGGAAGGATGCTGTTGTCCTCGCCCACGCGCTCATACCCGATCTCATGGGGATGCCCTTCAATAAGCACCCGCTTTTCCCCCATGGGCTGCATGGTATCCGGATTCAGCTCCACGCCCCAGATGGGTGTCATGCTCGAGCAGCCCCAGTAAAAGTAGACACGTCCGTCATCATCCACAAACAGGTTGGGATCCCAGAAAGGGAACGTACCTTCCACTTTCTCATAGGGTCCGTTCAGAATATCCCGGGTCCTCCAGCGGTCGCAGTTTTTCGCATTGCTGGACGCACAAAACCAGACCCACCCGTCCCTGACGCGCACGTCCGGGGCATAGTCATACAGCGGAAGCTCCTCAGGCAGCCGATGGCTCTCCCAGTGCACCAGATCATCCGATACCCAGACGCTCAGCGTCATGGACGCAAAAATATAATAGCGTCCTTCAAAGCAGATCATGGACGGGTCCGCCGCCTCGCGGCAGACCTGGATCCTCCCCTGCAGTCTCGGGTCCGCGTTGAACTGATACCGGTAAGGAACCGACAGCGGATTACACAGATATTTCATAGGTCCAGTCTCCCTTCTCCACCTCATGCACCTGTCCGTCAGGCAGCCGGATTTCCGCCGGCACCGGGACCGTAAACTGCAACTTCA
>CACYNZ010000471.1 GCA_902775835.1 uncultured Eubacteriales bacterium
AACGGCACCAAGACCGTGGAGAAGGACTATGACGCTTTCCTGGCTGAGCTGGATGCCCAGGGCCTCGGACGGCTTGTGGAAATGTATCAGAATTCCTACAATAATCAGTACAAGTAATCACAGAACTGCGGGGGTCGGCCGAAACGCCGGCTCCCTTTTTCAGGGCAGTGCCATGGAAATGGAAGGTCTGTATGCTCTGCCCTGAACAGAATACGGCGGGTGCCGGGAAAATGTGACAGAAAACGGGCGAAATATCGGGTTTGGGGTATGAATCGCAGAAACCCGATATTTTTTTCCGATTCAGGGCATCCATGTTTCCGGAAATGTGGATAACCGGCGCCTGGGGGGAACCGGGGATGCGTTCAGATGTTCCGGAGACAGAAGGAAAGACGGCAGGGGTTACAGAAATAGTATAAAGCTCATGGGGAAATGCCGTCGGGAAGCCAGGGAAAAGCACTGCCGGAGGCATCGGAAAAAGAAACATGCGCCTGGCAAATGGGCGGCATGGAAACCATCACTGGAGTGAGGATGAGTATGGAACATCAGGAATGGATGGAGTGGCTGAAAACGGCACTGCCGCTGGCGGACCGGATCAGCGTGGATGACGCGCTGCTGGAAAGGATCTGCGCGCATGCTGAAATGGTGAGGGGCGAAAACGGCTGGGAAATCCCCGATGCGGTATTCCTGCCCTTTGTGCTCTTTCCGAGGGTCAACAATGAGGATCTGGTCTTTTACCACGGGAGCATCCATGACGCGCTGAAGGAGAGAATCCGGGGAAAGGGCATGACAGAGGCAGCGCAGGAAGTGAACCGCTGGTGCTTTGAAAAGGCCACCTACGCGTCCACGGACATACGCACGGCCAATGCGCTGACCGTGATCCGCCGCGGATTCGGACGCTGCGGCGAGGAGTCGGTGCTGCTGGTGAGCGCGCTGCGCGCCTGCGGGATCCCGGCCCGGCAGATCTATGTGCCATTCTGGTCCCACTGCGATGACAACCATGCCTGGGTGGAAGCCTGGGTGGATGGTGCCTGGCATTACATGGGCGCCTGTGAGCCGGAGGTGCGCATGGACTCCGGCTGGTTCACCGCGGCGGCCTCCAAGGCCATGATGGTGCACACACGTTCCTTCGGGATGAAGCCCATGGATGAGCGGGTGGAAACCGAGGAAGGCACGGCATATGTGATCAACCGCACCGCGGCCTACGCAAAGACGCGGCTGCTGACCATTCGGGTGATAGAGTCGGGAAAGCCGGTGCCCGGCCTGCAGGTCCTGTTCCAGCTGGCGAACATGGGCTGCTTCCGGGATATCTGCCGGAAACGAACGGACAGGGACGGTATCGCGGACATACTGACAGGGCTCGGCACCGTGCATGTGCATGTGACAGACGGGGAGCGCTTCCTGGAAACGGATGCGGACGTGAACATAAGCGGCGAAGTCTGCCTGGACTTTGCGGAAGCGACATGTGGCAGGGAAGATTCCGCTGCATTCCAGCAGCGTCCGCCCCTGGAAACGAACATGCAGCCGGTGGATATCCCGGAAAAGATTCAGGCAGAGCATGAGGCATGGATGGCGCAGGCGGAACAGAAGCGCCAGGCGCAATTCCGCTTTCCGGAAACCATGAATCCTCTGTTGGCCAGGGCCCGGGACAACCGGATGGTGATCGGGAGCTTCCTGAACGGGGATCCGGACCGGCAGGCGCTGGTGGAGTCTCTGAGCGAAAAGGATCTTGCGGATGTGACCATGGACGTGCTCATGGACGCGCTGGAAACGGCTCTGCCGTATAAGGAGCGGTATCCCTATGAAACCTGGGTATCCGGCGTACTGTGCCCGAGAATCTCCACGGAAATGCTGCGTCCCCTGCGCCATGAACTGCCGAAATTTGCGGATGCGGCCGCGGTATGGGCCGCGGTCTGCGGGCTTGAAACCTGTGAGATGAAGCCCGAAACGGTGATCCCGGATCTTCGGGGCGTGCTGCGCGCCCGTGTCTGCTCGGAAAAAGTGCGGGACATCCTTTTTGTGGCCATCTGCCGCGCGAACGGCATCGCGGCAAAGCTGGACGAGAAAAATGGGGAAAAGATGATCTGGGAATCCGGCGGATACCGGGCCTATCTGCCGGGACAGCGCATGGATGCGCGCCTTGTGCTCCGGAACATGACCGGAAAGCCGCTGCAGGCTGAGGTCCAGTTCTCCGTTTCCGTACTGAGGCACGGCCGGTTCGAGCCGCTGGACCTGGAAGGACAGAACGTCACGGATGTGCTGGAACTTCCGGTGCATGAAGGTTTCTACCGGGTCATGACATGCGCGCGCCGGATGGATGGCAGCGTGGAGGGCGTGACCTGGACGGTCCGGGTGAAGGACGGGGAAACACGGGAAATCTGTCTGCAGCTGCCGGAGGACCGGAAAGCGTCCCACCTTCTGCATGCCAGGCTGCCTCTGCTGCATGTGCGGGAAGGAATCGTGCGTTTTGATGACAGGCCGGGCATCTTTGCCATGGTCAGCCCGGGACAGGAGCCCACTGAGCATTTCCTGAACGAGCTGATGGATGCAGCGCCGGCCCTGGAGGCGAGCGGCATCGCGGTGCGGCTGATCCTTGCCGGGGAAAAGGACCGGGAACACGAAAAAATCCGGAAGGTGCTGGGGGCACTTCCGGATGTACAGGTGTATACGGAACCGGACATGGAGGATATAGTCGTGTGGCGCAGGCTGCTTCATGCCGGC
>CACYNZ010000472.1 GCA_902775835.1 uncultured Eubacteriales bacterium
CGGACTGCTGGAGGAAGCCGGCCAGGTGAGTTCCACCGTATCTGCGCTGTGCGGAGCACTGCCGTTCATGGTGATCGCTGCCGTGGAAGGCACGAAAGTCCTGCTGGGACGCAAACCCGCAAAAAACGGAACCCGGGATGCTGCAAACCGTATGATCAAAACGGGCATGGCACTGGGAGCCGGAAGCCTTGCTGCGGGCATGGTCGGCGCATGGGCGGCTGCCCCGGCAGCAGTCGGCACTCGACTGGTCCTTGATAAGAAAAAGAGCCGCCTGATGAACAATCTCCGGGTCAAAAGCCGGATCAGCCGCCTTCAGGAGCTTGGGCATCAGCTTGAACAGGCACAGAAGGATGCGGCAGGCGAGGAACACGAAAGGCTCAGGGATGCCGCCATGGTGACTCAGGGGGATGTGGAATAAGCCTTCAGAAGAACAGCTTCGGCTGTTCTTTTTTTGTATTCTGATAGCATGATGAAGCGAAAAAGGGAAAAAACTGATATACTGCCGGAAGTGTGTGCCGGGAAGGGGGTTGAATGCATGCGGTTCACCAAGATGCATGGAATCGGAAATGACTACATATATGTCAACGGTGCTGAAGAATCTGTGCCGGACCCGCAGGAACTGGCGAGGATCATCAGTGACCGGCATTTCGGTGCCGGAAGTGATGGTCTGGTTATTATTGATCCCATCAGCCCCGGCCGGTTCCGGATGCGTATGTACAACAGCGACGGATCAGAAGGGCGGATGTGCGGAAACGCCGCGAGATGCGTCGGAAAATATGTGTTTGAGCGCGGACTGACAGACTGTACGGAACTCATTCTTGACACAGCCAGCGGAGAGCGGAAACTGAAGCTGTATCCGGAAGAGGGCACGGTGAAGCGTGTTCTGGTGGATATGGGCATAGCAGAATTCTCCTCGGAAAAGATTCCCGTGCTGCTGAATACCGGAAAAGGAGAGCCTGTCCATGTTGACGGGGTCGATTCGGATCTGATCTGCGTTTCCATGGGAAATCCGCACTGTGTGCTCTTTACAGATGAGGATCCGGAAGACATGGATATCAGAACAACCGGAACCTATCTTGAACATCACCCTGTATTTCCGGAAGGTGTGAATGTCGAGTTCGCAAAAGTACTTGATGCACAGCACGTCAAAATGCGTGTATGGGAACGCGGAAGCGGCGAAACCATGGCCTGCGGCACAGGTGCGTGTGCAGTGGTCGCAGCCGGAATTCAGAGCGGCCGGTTGTCCGGGAAAGTGCAGGTGCAGCTTCTGGGCGGAATCCTTCAGGTTTTTATGACGGATGAAGGAAGAGTGTTTCAGGAAGGTCCCGCAGAGTTTGTCTATGATGGAATTTGGTTGGAATAAGGAGTGTTTGTATGTTTCGTGTAAATGAATCCTATCTGCAGCTGCCCGGGTCCTATCTTTTTGCTGAGATTGCCCGCAGAGTCAAAGAGTATCAGCAGGCCAATCCTGACAGGGATCTGGTGCGCCTCGGCATCGGAGATGTGACACAGCCCCTTGTTCCGGCAGTCATTAACGCCATGCATAAAGGTGTGGAAGAAATGGGGCACAGGGAAACATTCCATGGATATGGGCCGGATTATGGGTACGATTTCCTGATCCAGGCCATTCGGGAGCATGACTATGCTGCAAGGGGGATTCAGCTCTCCTCTGACGAGATCTTTATCTCCGACGGTGCTAAGAGTGATGTGGCCAATATCCAGGAGCTCTTCTCCGCGGATGCCCGGATTGCAGTTACGGATCCTGTGTATCCGGTCTACGTGGACAGCAATGCAATGAGCGGACGGGCGGGTAATTATGATGGAGACCGGTGGAGCCGGCTCGTTTATATGCCCTGCAATATGGAAAACAATTTTGTTCCGGATCTCCCGTCTGAACCCGTGGACGTCATGTATCTGTGCTATCCCAATAATCCCACAGGCACCGTGCTGACCAGGGAACAGCTGAAAGGATTCGTGGACTGGGCCAGAAAAAACAGGGTGCTGATCGTCTATGACGCTGCGTATAAGGCCTATATCACCACAGAGGATATTCCTCTGTCCATTTATGAAATCGAAGGTGCCAGGGAAGTAGCGGTGGAATGCTGCAGCTTCTCAAAAACTGCCGGTTTCACCGGAACCAGGTGCGCTTACACCGTTATCCCGCACGAAGTCAAGGGACTGTGCAGTGACGGACGCGAAGTGGAACTCAATGCCATGTGGAAGCGGCGGATGTCCACCAAGTTCAACGGGGTCAGCTATCCTGTTCAGTGCGCCGCGGCAGCCGTATACACAGAGGAAGGCGCTGCCCAGATCAAAGAAGTCATACGCGGATATATGGAAAATGCCCGTGTGATCCGTGAGGGCCTCCAGGCAATGGGCTATACGGTATACGGTGGGAAAGATGCACCGTATATCTGGATGAAAGTGCCTGACGGCATGAACAGCTGGGCGTTCTTTGACGAGCTTCGCAAAAAAGGCAATGTGGTCGGCACCCCTGGTGCCGGGTTCGGTCCCAGTGGAGAAGGCTATTTCCGCCTTACAGCCTTCAATACGCCTGAAGCCACCCGTGAAGCGGTTCATCGTTTCGAGCGTCTGTAAAAAACTGGCCATAAATAAAGAGATTCCGGCATACGCGTCCGGAATCTCTTTTTCTTATGTCAGTACGTCCTTCGCAGTTCCCCGGTAATGCCGTACTGCGCTTTAAATGCCTCAATGTC
>CACYNZ010000473.1 GCA_902775835.1 uncultured Eubacteriales bacterium
TCAAGTAAAAGCTGAATAGAAAGGAAAGAATTTCATGCTCGCATTTCATAGATGACATTTCAAGATAAACCGCAAGCGCTTATTTCTGATTCGACACGACCCGCATATACATATATATATATAATACCAGCCGACCTTATTGGTGTCTCCCGCCGGGAGTCACGAATAAAGTCGGCTTTCTTGTAGCTATATGAAAGGAGGCGGTGGTGTACCATAAATACTACGGGGGTGAAATTATGATGATCGCATCAATTAAAACCAAAAAACGCAAAACATTTGTTGAGCTGCCGACACATGGCATCGAGCTTCGGAATGCGCTGCGGGAGGTTGGAATCACGGCAGAACCCAGAGAAGTAAAGCTCACGGACGATGAGAACGCAGACTGTCGGGTGCGGCTGTTTGCCGATGACGAGATCGGACATGGAGTGCTGAAGATCGTCAGAAAAACAGATGATCTGGCTCTGCTGGATGATACGCTCTGGTTGCTGGATGCTCATGACTGGTGTACCGTCCGGGATGCGCTGGAGGATGGCTGTGCAAGGACGCTCCGGCAGCTTCACGAACAGTTTGAGCCAAATCCTGAAAAGATGGTGCTGTCGGCTATTATGGATCCTAATTCCAGTCCATTGCAGGTTTACGACTGCGTGGTGGAGAAACGGATCCCGCTGCCGAGCGAACAGTTTCAGCAGATGCTCCGGCATCCCACCAGCTTTGAGGGATTTTTCCGAAAGTATGATGACTTGATGTTCCGTGACTGGCATGGGCAATATCACTGTATTCTGCCGTATGATGAGCAGACCGGTGACGGGATTCTGATCGATACGGAAGGCTGTTCCTATCCGAAATACTATCAGCTTGTGCCAAACGCCAAACTCCTGATCGAGCATTACGAGAAACAGTTAGAACAGACCGCTGACCAGACCGATCTCATCGCTTCCGCCGGCCATCCAGTCGGCAAGAGGATTATGCCGGCTGTTCAGGCGGCAGCCGTCTGTGAGATTCCAGGCGAGAATTCCATGCCAGCAGGGATCTTCCGGATCGGTTTCAAACTGGTTGACCGCTACATGATGGGCAAAGCCACTCATGATCTCAGGAACGGGGTCAATGACGAAGAATTTGAGCCGGCTGATTCCGCCGTCGGAATACCGGATTTCCAGCCTTTTTTCTCCGGATCCGGCTCCTGCGGTTTCCAGCAGGTTTTCCCCTGTGCGGCGGACTTCGGCGCAGCCGTCTTCAAAGTGTACGTCCTGAATGATGCGTTTTGAATCCAGCCAGATACGTATGGTTTCGCCGCGCTCGACCGTCAGCCCGGGCAGGATATCCGAAGCCAGACCGTTCATCTCGTACAGGGCCTGAGACAGCTGGCTGATCTCGCGGACTGCCGCCAGCTGAAAGGAGAAGCTGAGGCGGCTGCCCGGCTTCAGGGTCAGGGGACTGTCTGTCAGTTCCAGAGAATACAGACCTTCGAAAGTGGCCTGCAGAGCGTCCTGTCCATACCGGCTGTCCAGATGGAACCGGCTGACCTCGGTTTCTCCCTGGGCTGTCAGCAGGTATATGGGAGGTTTCCCGCCTGGCTTCTGCCAGTAGGCATACGCACAGCGGCCGATAAGCCCGGAATGGCGGAGCACGTTATGTTCGTATTTGAAAACATCATTGTTCCTGAAGCACTGGTCCATGGGCAGAGCCAGACGGATCCAGGGCAGTTCCACGGGTTCCTCACCGAGGTTTTCCACGGAAGAACTCAGAGTCAGGATATGGTCTTTCTCTTCCAGATGAAATGTGCTGAGAACAGTTTTCGGTGTTTCTTCAGGCAGAAGGATCTCTCCAAGCGCTGGCCATGGGAGACCGGTATCCGGGAAACAGCGGTGGTATTCGCTGTCTGTAAGGATCAGCTGCGCCTTCAGCGGATCATCTTTCCATGAAAATGATGTGATGCCCTTTTCACAGGTATCCCAGACGCAAGGCAGAAAGAATGATTTTTTATCGCAGGATTTCATGAATTCTGTGCTCCTATTATGCTTCACTCAGCCAGACCCGCATTTCACCGGCTCCACGGTTTGCCCATGCGTAATAGGGGATTGCACGCAGGGCACAGGCGTCTTCCTGAAGCGGTTTTCTGGTATAAAGCGCTCCGTCCGGGCTGGTCAGACGTTTTCCGGAGACGGTCATGGGTCGGATTCCACCGAGCAGTTCTTCCTGATATGGCTCCATAACTGCTTCTTTTGCGCTGAGCCGGATAGCGCAGAGCGGTTCCGGATTGTCTGCGCCTTCAAAACAGTAGACGAGAGGGCCATAGGTAAATGCTGCGCATCCCGCATCCTGACGCACGGCTGGATGAGCATGCCAGCGCTGCGGCTGCATCTCAAGGCAGAGGTCAACCGTGTTTTCACCTGACTGGATATCAAATGACTGATACCCCTGCTCAGTGCACAGTACTGTCGGATTCCCGTTCAGATAAGCTTCAGCTTTTTCCGCCCATCCCGGAATGCGGATCCACAGACGCAGCGGCTTTTTTGCCTGGATCGTCCACTTCAGGTTTCCTTCCCAGGGATAATTGGACTCAAGGTGGATTTCAGCCTGCTCCAGAGAGATGGTTCCGCCCAGATACTGATGTATGGTGATTTCTGACGCAGATTCCTGATAGCAGTATTCCGGCAGGGACATGATCAGGCGGGCCATATTCGGCGGGCAGCAGGCGCATGCGAACCATTT
>CACYNZ010000474.1 GCA_902775835.1 uncultured Eubacteriales bacterium
AGAACGGAGCTCAGCCGGCCGGTGTGCTGGAACATCCGGGTGTGCTGAAAGACCCGCAGAAAATCCGGGATAACTGGATGAATGCCTATGGTGGTGCGGGCAATGCGCATAAAGTGGCAGTGCTGGAAGAGGGTATGGTGTATAAACCCATCAGCCTGCCTCCGGAAGACAGCCAGTTCCTTTCCACCAGGGAGTTTGGTGTGGAAGAAATCTGTCGTATCTTCCGTGTCCCTCCGCACATGGTCCAGGATCTGAAGCGGGCAACCTTCAACAATATCGAGCACCAGTCCATTGATTTCGTCATGCACACGATCATGCCCTGGCTGGTACGAATTGAACAGGCGATTGTGAAGGATGTTCTGATTGAAGAAGAGCAGGATACCTATTTTCCGAAGTTCAATGTAGACGGGCTCATGCGTGGCGATTATCAGTCACGTATGAACGGGTATGCTGTTGGATTCTCGAACGGATTTCTTTCGCCGAATGATATCCGGAAACTGGAAAATATGGATCTGATTCCAACGGAAGACGGTGGGGACGATTACTACCTGAACGGCAGCTATACCAAGCTGAGGGATGCCGGTTCTGCCTATGGTGCAAACCATGGGACAGAGCATGAAAGGCCGCAGGCGGATGAGGATACAGCGGAAGAAGAACAGGAGGAACAGAATGAAAGGAAAAACCATGCAGATCAGCAATCCGGCAAGGCTGTACACAGGGGCAGAGAGCCCCGGAAAGGAAGGTAATCAGAATTGAACAAATTCTGGAACTGGATTCATGATGACTCCGGCGGCAGGGTGCTCCGGCTGGAAGGGCCGATTGATGCGGAATCCTTCTGGGGAGATGAGATCACGCCGAAAATGTTTCGGGATGATCTCTATGCAGAGGAGGGAGACATTACCCTCTGGATCAATTCTCCCGGCGGCAATGTGTTCGCTGCAGCAGAAATCTATACCATGATCCGGGACTATCCCGGCAGCGTGACCGTCCGCATTGCAAGCATCGCGGCATCTGCTGCGTCTGTGGTGGCGATGGCAGGCAATCTCGTGCAGATGTCGCCGACGGCACTCCTGATGGTGCATGATCCGTCCACGATTGCCATGGGCAATACCCGGGACATGGAAAAAGCTATTTCCACACTCAATGAAGTGAAGGAAAGCATCATCAATGCCTATGCCGCGAAGACAGGTCTTTCCCGGAACCGCATCTCGAAGCTCATGAGCGATGAAACCTGGCTGAACGCCAGGAAGGCCGTGGAACTGGGGTTCGCCGATGAAATCCTGTTTGCGGATAAACCGAAAGAACCCCCGGATGAGGATGAAGCAGAAGAAAAATCGGGTACCGACCAGGATGAACCTGACAGGGAGGAAGAAGGCGGAAATGAAAAAGAAGAGCAGAAAAAGCCCTTCAAAATCAAAGAAGCTGACAAATGGCAGTACTCTACAAAGGTCATGGGACAGACCATCCTTAACCGGCTCGGTGTGTCCGAAAAGGCAGTCCCTGAAACCGATGCTCCGGCACAGAAATTTGCCGAGGCAGGGATAAATGATGCTCCTGTGGCAGAGGAAACGAAACCGCCCGTGATCGGCATGGACGGTAAAACCGAAGACGGCAGCATGCCGTATGAAATTCTGAAAGACAGGCTGGAGTGGATGAAATAATCCACGCCGGCTTTTCTTTTACCCTTTTCCATTTTATGACCGGAGCGAATTCTCCGGAGAAAGAGGTAATCTATGAATAAGATTATGGAACTTCGTAACAAGCGTAATAGTCTCTGGGAACAGACCAAGACCTTTCTGGAAGAACATCGCGGTGAGAACGGGTTGGTGGAAGCGTCCGCCGTGGAACAGTACAACAGGATGGCTGCGGATGTGCAGGCCCTTGGCGCAGAGATCCAGCGCCTGGAGGAACAGGCTGCTTTTGATGCTCAGCTCTCCCAGCCGACTACCCAGCCTGTCACCAATAAGCCCATGACCCGTAAGCCCGAAAATGTCGCGCCTACGGCAACTGAGGAGTATGCCGGTGCGTTCTGGAACATGATCAGAAATCAGGGCGATCAGTTTGCGGTGCGCAATGCCCTTTCCGTGGGCGAGGATACCGAAGGCGGCTACACCGTCCCTGACGAGTTTGAGCGCAAGCTCATCCAGGCGCTGGAAGAAAACAATATCTTCCGTCAGCTGGCCACCGTGATCCGTACACAGAGCGGCACCCGCAAGATTCCCATCGCCAACGATACCATGGAAGCTTCCTGGATTGATGAGGGCGAGGAAATTCCGGAAACCAACACTCAGTTCGGTCAGACCACTCTGTCGGCTTACAAGCTGGGCACCATGATCAAGATCAGCAACGAACTGCTGCATGACTCCGCCTTTGACCTGGCCAGCTATATCGCTGCCCGCTTCGGTGTCTGCATGGGTAATGCAGAGGAACGCGCCTTCTTCACCGGCGACGGTGATAAGAAGCCTCTGGGTATTCTGGCGGATGTGGGCGGCGCAGAGCTGGGCGTCACTGCCAGCAAGGAAACTGCCATTAGCTTTGATGAGATCTTCGATCTCTACTACAGCCTGAAGTCCCCGTATCGCCGCAGTGCCCAGTTCGTCTGCAACGAAACCCTGCTCCTGCAGCTGATGAAGCTGAAGGACAAGAACGACAACTATATCTGGAAGCCCTCTCTGGATGTGGCCAAGCCTGATACCATTCTGGGCCGT
>CACYNZ010000475.1 GCA_902775835.1 uncultured Eubacteriales bacterium
AAGTTCTTTTCGTTGCGGAGCAGATGGCCGCACTGTCGGTTGTTCAGAAGCGGCTGTCGGCATTGGGGCTTGGGGACTTCTGCCTGGAGCTTCATTCGGATAAGGCAAATAAAAAACATGTACTATCGCAGCTTGAGAAAGCATTTTGGGCAAAGTCTGCCCGGGACCTTCCCGACTATTCTGCATCAGTTGAAAATATGAATATCAGGAAGGCTAAGCTGGACGAGTATTCAGACCATCTCTATCAGATCCATACTTGTGGCTACAGCCTTCATGAGCTGATTGATCTGTATGAGTCCGTTAAGGATGCGCCAGAGCAGATTGACTTTGACGCCAGTCAGGTTTGTTCAATCAGTGATGAAGATGTAAGAAGACATCCGGCGGTGATCTCCGGCTTGATTGCGGCGGGAAGCGTGATCACCGATGATGTGAGAGTACGGATGAACGGCTTTGGCATCGCCGACTACAATGTGGAAGTACGGAATCGTCTCAAGTCTGTGACAGAAGCATACCGCTCTGCTCTGCAGAAGGCTCTTGGAAGTGCAAAAGAAGCCAGCGTCAGGATTCACTGTCAGGCGCCTGAATCAATTGGGGATTTGTCCAATCTTGCCAACATCCTGAATGTATTTTTGCGGGCCAAGAACACGGATCAGCTTCTTCTTGATGTGCTGCAACTGGATCAGAATGCTGCAGAAAAGTATTATCAGAAGAAGGATGTCATGAATCAGAAAAAACAGGCAGTTCTTGAAAACTGGAAACCGGAACTTTTGTCAGAGAGTCCGGGCTACTGGAGAGACCGGTGCCATGCTGCCGAAAAGAAGTTTTTCGGCAAATCCTCCGCAATGGCTGCGGTAGTCTCAGATCTGCAGCAATATGCTGTACGCAGCATTTCCTGGGAGGAAATCGCGCCGGCGCTTGAAAGGCTCGAAGAATATCAGAGCGAAGAAGAGGCGATGAATACTTTCCTTCACTCCTGCACGGACGCTCAGAAGGAACTATTTACTAAGCTTCCGGAGAAGGCGGACTATGAGGAAAAGCTGGAATCCGCAAGGTTAATTCAGGCACAGACAGAAGCATTTCCAGGAGGACTTTCCGCAATCGCTGAGCTTGCAAAAACACCGGATACGGCAGGCATCCTGTCAGGCTATATGGAAGCATATGAAGGATTTCTCCATGCGGAAGTGGATTTCAACGGCCTGCTGAAGCGAGACAGAGATGCAACCAATGGCAAGACGATTGATCAGGAGGTTCAACTCTGTGATTATCTGAATCAGCACAGCTCTGCAGTCAAAGACTGGGCACTCTATCAGCAGGCAAGGAACGTCTGCATTGAGACCGGCTTGAGACCTGTTGTGGATGCGTATGAAAGTGGAATGCCGGCAGCTCAGATTCAATCTGCCTGCAGAAAAGGTCTTTATCTGGCGCTGATAGGCAGTATCCTCGAATCGGATGATGTTCTGTGCACCTTCTCCGGGGCGACATTCAATGAGTCCGTACGACAGTTCAAACGGTTGGACGACAGCCTTATTCAGCAGTCAAAACAAGAGATCCATCACCAGATCTGCTCGAGACTTCCCGCACCATACGAATCACCGGAGATTGGAAGCGAGATTACCCTGCTGATGAAGGCAATCAGCAGCGGCGCACGAGGAATGTCGATCCGGGCACTGTTTGACCGGATTCCAAATATCCTGACAAGGCTTGCTCCGTGCATGCTGATGAGTCCGAATTCGGTTGCGCAGTATCTGGCGCAGGATAATCATCTGTTTGATGTCGTCATCTTTGACGAAGCTTCGCAGCTGCCGACGTGCAAGGCGGTCGGGGCACTGATGCGCGCTGAAAATGCTGTCATTGTCGGAGATCCGAAACAGATGCCGCCGACTTCATTTTTCGCCGGAGGCGGACCGGAGATCGAAGACCTCGCTCTGGATGACTTGGACAGCATTCTGGATGATGCACTGGCACTTGGCATTCCATCCCAGTATCTGCAGTGGCATTATCGGAGCCGGCATGAAAGTCTGATTGCATTCAGTAACAGTGAATTCTATGAGAACCAGATGTTCACATTCCCGTCTGCCAGTGAGCGTCAGCGGTATGTGACGGAAGTGTATGTAGAGGATGGAATCTACCAGAAGGGAATCAATCTGAAAGAAGCAGAATCCGTCGTGGAAGATATTATAAAACGGTATCGCGATCCAAAACTCCGGGACCAGTCGATTGGGGTTGTTACGTTCAACGTGAAGCAGCAGGCTCTGATTGAAAATCTGTTGGCAAAGCAGTGTGAGAAAGATTCGGATTTCGATGTATGGGCAAATTCCGGAGAGGATCCGGTCTTCATCAAGAATCTTGAGAATGTGCAGGGCGATGAGCGGGATGTCATTCTGTTCTCAATCGGATATGGTCCTGATGAGAAAGGGCATCTGTCGATGAACTTCGGCCCAATCAACAAGGACGGCGGCGGAAAGAGGCTGAACGTGGCTTTCTCACGCGCACGCTGCGAGATGCGCATATTCTCCAGCATGCATTCTTCGGATCTGAAGGTTACTGAATCCTCTCCGGATGGGGTAAAGGCATTCAGGGATTTTCTGCGCTTTGCGGAAGGACATGGTCTCAGACCTGCTGCCGATCATGCCTCCGGGGATTCTGGTCTTCGGTCTGAATCAGCCGGTTCTGTTCATCATTCCGACTCAGGCAGCCCGGAAAAC
>CACYNZ010000476.1 GCA_902775835.1 uncultured Eubacteriales bacterium
TACGCCGGCCTACTGTTCCATGGAACAGATGGACGGAAAACAGCTGACGCGCCGGACGGATATCTACAGCTGGGCGGTCTCGGTGCTTGAAATGTACCTGGGCGCGCGGCCATGGCAGAACGGTGTGGTGGCGGGCATGAGCTGCGCCTCCTATTTCCCGCAGTGCCGGGTGCCCATGCCGGAAGCGCTTCAGCACCTCCTGGAACACTGCCTGGAGATGAATCCGGAGGACAGACCGCATGACTTCGGCGTGGTGGAGCAGGAACTGAAAAGCATATACCGGGGTGTCACGGGAAAAGACTATGCGCGCCCCGAACCACACGCGGCCGCCGATACGGCGGACAGCCTGAACAACCGGGCACTGAGCTATCTGGATCTGAAACAGGAGAAACAGGCGGAGAAACTCTGGGAAGACGCGCTGATGGCGGATATCTATCATGCGGAGAGTTTCTACAATCTGAATCTCTTGCGCTGGCGCAGGCAGACATTCAGGGATGACTATGACCGCCGGGAAAAGGAACGGCAGTTCAGAGACAGACTGGTTACGCTTAAGATCAATGTTCCGGAAAAAATGAAAGCCGCAGTGGAACTGGGACTTCAGGAGATTTCCGGTGCAGGACAGGCACCCATGCTGCTTTCCAGAGTGCGGGATGTAAACCTGCTGCTCAGCAGGGAGGCGGAATGGCAGGAAAAATGCGCCCGTATGCGTGCCAGCCTGGACGGACAGAGGATCCCGGAAGCGATTTCCATACTGGAAGAGATGCGCGCCATGGAAGGGTTTGCCTACGGTCCCGAGTATCAGCGTCTTGCCTCGGAACTCGCGGGCAGATGCCGGAAAAAAAGGCTGCGCGGAGTCCGGCGGAGTGTCATCTATTTTCCTGTTGCGGCAATGGATGCGGATATCTCGGAGAATGGTCTGATCATTGCCTGCAATTTGCAGGGTGTACAGATTTACGATGCCTGGAAAAGTTCGGCAACCCGTGCCTATGACCTGAAAGGCGACGGGCGGACGCCAAGCAGCCGCAGCAAGGACAAAAAAGCCGGTGCGGGCGGCAATGGGATGCTGTTCACCATGGCCACCAGTGACCATTTCGGCATCGGTGATTCCCGGGACTATATGGATATCGTGCGTCATTGGAACCCGGAAAACGGGAAATGTCTGCGGAAAATGCGCGCAACCGTGAATACGGAGCTCAAGCATTTTGAGGTTTCCCGTGACGGAACGCGCGTGATTGCAGTGGATGGAGGCGCATACTGTGTTTATGCATGGAATGTGCCGGACACAAAATATGCCTTCAAATGGGAGAGCCGTAAGGACCCTGTTGTTAAGGAGAGCGGTCTGAGAGCCTTTGAGACAGGAGATATTTCCTGTGACAACCGTTTTGCCGTGCTTGGCGGTATTCGGTATGAGTCCCGGTTTGCGGATGGAACAGGCACTGCACTGGTATGGGACATGGAAGGCAGGGAAGCAACCCTTCAGCTTCCGATCCAGGACCGCCCGGAATTCTGCAAATGGATGCCGGATTCGCGGCATATTCTCATAAGCTCAAAGGCCATGCCGGGAAAGTCCGGGGCACACATTCCCAGAGGCATTCAGATTGTTGACGTACATGGAAACTGCGTGGAACGGGAACTGGATGATGATGGAGCCAGCGCGCTGAGCGCAGCGGTCACCCGGGACGGCAGGTTTGTCTTTGCCTCCATGGGCAGGATCAGACCGCATCAGGAACTGAAGGATCTGGTGCTGCCCAGACGTGAGATGGACACATGGAATCTCCGTCTGTTTGACTATGAGAGCGGCAGGAAAATCGGGGAGATGGAGGCACCGGTTATCAGCCGGATGAAACTGTTCAACGGGGATAATCATCTGTTTGGTTTTTCCGCGTCCACAGCCTATCTCTGGTTTCTGGACTGGGAGCTGGCCTGGGACGGACCGGAAGGAGATATCCGGTCCGAACATGCCCGGCAGATTCAGGGGGACGCGGAGGAAGACAGAAATCCCGGAAAGGAAAACATGAGCACGGACAAGACGGTATGGGACGGTGAAAAGCCGGACCGGAACACCAGACAGCATACGGACAGCAGTGCGGAAACCGTATATATGCCGGAAAACCGGTCAGGAGAGGGCAAAGGAGAAGGAGCGGAAACTGTGTATGCGCCTGTGCAGGATGCCGGTGAAACGGTTCTGGACGCACCAGGCAGCGCCGTGGCAGGAGCAGCAGAGCAGCAGACCGATGCAGACAGGACGGTGTTCGAGCCGGACGCAGGTATTGCAGAGGGAACGCCGCCTGAGCCTGCGGGAGAAAGTGCGCGGCAGAGTGTTGAGCCGGAGAAAACAGGCGCGGATGAAGCAGAGGATGATTATGCCAGAGGCAGTCTTCTGCTTGACACCTACCGGATCGATTCCGGAGCGCTCCGGGGCGGCATGGGCAGCGTCTGGCGCGTGCATCATATGGGCTGGAACACGGATCTTGCCATGAAGCGTCCGCAGCGGAAGTATTTCACGGATGACGCATCCCGGTCGAACTTCATCGCGGAATGCCGGAGCTGGATCGGACTGGGCCTGCATCCGAATATCGTGTCCTGCTACTATGTGCGCGAAGTTGACGGCGTACCCACGATCTTTTCGGAATGGATGGAGAACGGCAGCCTGGAAAACCGGATCGAGGACGGAACGCTGTATGAAGGCGAAGACGCAGAGGTGC
>CACYNZ010000477.1 GCA_902775835.1 uncultured Eubacteriales bacterium
ATCCCGCAGGGACGCTCACGACTGCCGGTCTGACCATTGTGGTGATCAGCGGACTGTTCTTTCTGATATTTGCCGTGATGCATCTGGTGGAATGGATTCAGCGCGTGCGTGCCGGGAAACGCGGTATGTAAACGGGAAAAGGAGAGTGCAGCTCATGGACCTGATTGTTGCAAGCCATAATGCCGGGAAACTGAAGGAATACCGGGAAATCCTGGAGCCGCTGGGATTTGCGGTGTTTTCCCAGGACGAGAAGCAGATCATGGATGAAGTGGAGGAAAACGGCAGCACGTTTGAAGAAAACGCGCTCCTGAAGGCCAGGGCCGTCTATGACCATTGCCATGTCTGTGTGATCTCCGATGACAGCGGCCTGGAAGTGGAAGCGCTGGGCAATGCGCCGGGCATCTATTCCGCCCGGTATCTGGGCCTTCAGACGGAGCATGAGCGGAGAATGGCGGTGCTGAAGGCGCTGGAGAGCCGGGAAAACCGCAGGGCCCGGTTTGTCTGCTGCATCTGCTTCATGGATGCACAGGGCGAAGCGCACTTCTTTACCGGCTGCTGGGGCGGACGCATTGCATTCCGGGAGGAAGGCAGCAGCGGTTTCGGATATGATCCCATTTTCATTTCGGATGACGCGCAGGGCAGGACCACCGCCAACCTTCCCATTTCCTTCAAGGAAACCTATTCCCACCGGGCCAGGGCGGTAAGGCTGCTTCTGGAGTATCTGGAAAACCATCCGGAGGGAGGTCGGGGGCATGGGATTTGAGGCGTTTGCGGCGGATGTACAGGCATATGGATGGAACGTGCATGGCGCGGAACTGTATGTAGACGGTGTCCTGACCGGGAGCTTCGGGGACACGGAATCGAAGTTTCCTGTCTATTCAGCCACCAAAAGCGTTCTTTCCATCGCGGCGGGCATGGCCTGGGACCGGGAAAGGATCTCCTTTGAGAAAAGCGTGCTGGATTATCTGCCCGGAGTGTATGTCTCCGCCATGCGTCCTGAGCAGACCGCGGCTTACCGCTCCATAACGCTGCACCGCCTGATGACCATGTCCGTGGAAGGCTATCCATTCCGCCCGGAAGGGGAGAATTACCTGAAGTTCTGCCTGGACTGGCCGGTGCAGCATCCGGAGAAACGTGTATTCCATTACAGCAATATCCCGGCCTGCCTTGCGGGCATTGCCCTGAGCGAAGCGCTTGAGGAGGATGTGTGGGCATTCCTTGAGCGTGAGCTGCTTGCGCCGCTCGAGATTAGGGATGCCCGGTATGCGCGGTGTCCGGAAGGCTTCTTTTACGGGGCTTCCGGCATGTACCTGTCCGTGCATGACCTGAGCAGGATCGGTCTTCTTCTGTACCGGGGAGGTATGGCGGGCCGTGAGCGCATTGTCTCCCGGGACTATGTGAACCTGGCCACATCGCCGCTGCAGAGGAACCGCGAGGGCGGATACGGGTATTTCTTCTGGAAGTACCGGGACGGATTCAGCATCAACGGCAAGTGGAAGCAGCGGTGCTGCGTACTTCCGGAAAGGAAGCTGGTCATCTCCTTCCTGAGCGATATCCGGGATGATTCGGACGCGCTGATCAAGAGCATGGAAAGGCATATACTGGATGCCTGACCCGGGAAAACAGATGCGGGTTCATGAAAACAGGCTCTCTGCCGGAAAAGGCAGAGAGCCTGTCTGTATCGGGACGGAATCAGGGCAGAAAGCCTTCAAATATGGTGACGGGAAAATCCTTCCGATACTTTTCCAGTTCATCCCGGCTCTGCACGGTCCAGGAAACGGTCAGCGGCCGGTAGATGCGGGCGAGGCTGAGCGGAAGGCTGGGCAGGGTATGAATGTCATAGGCGATGAAACCGGGCCGGGAGAGGACCAGGTGAAGCAGAAGGCTCTGCAGGAGATAGCCGGGCTTGTAGGTGTAGGACGGGTGCATCCGGAAGGCCAGCTGTCCACGGATGATGGACGGACGATGCAGCCGGTACCAGAAAAGCAACAGGGGATAGAAGGATTCCACGCAGTAGCGGCCGCCGTACGCGTCCAGAAGTGTCTGAATCGCGGGCAGGGAGGCGTAATGGCATTTCTTGATTTCCAGGATGAGCGGCACTTTTCCGGAAACGGTTTCCAGGGCCTCCTTCAGGGTGGGGATGGTCTGGCCGCTCCGGGTGGTATAGGACTGAATCTCGCTGTACAGGCATGATTCCGGCCGGACATCCGCTCCATACATGCGCTTCATGCTCCTGTCATGCAGAATGACCGGAATGCCGTCTTTCGTGAGCCGGATATCCATTTCAATGCCGTAGCCGGCATCCACGGCCCGCCGGAAGGCAGCCAGGGTGTTTTCCTCGCAGTCCTGATCCCAGAGTCCGCGGTGCGCGAACAGCGTGCCTCCAAGCGCTTCGGGCCCGATCCGGGGACCGGGCCTGAGACAGAAGAGAACCAGGAACGCAAGAGCGAGAAGTATCAGCAGCAGTGTCATGACATTTCCTTTCACAGGCGCCTGCGGATGATACAGGATATGCCGGAAGCAGGCGCAGGAAAATAGTAGCACGATGAAGCACCGGAAACAACCGGCAGGGTGTCCGGGCAGACAGAGAAAAAATCCTGAATGATGAAAAAAACGTGTTGACAAACATCCGGACTTCTGATATCCTTCTCTTGCGTTAATTATAACAAACTAACCAAAGACAAACTCCATGCATTCAG
>CACYNZ010000478.1 GCA_902775835.1 uncultured Eubacteriales bacterium
GGGGGAAGTCCTGTTTGCCCGGCAGATGGATTCCACCAACCGGGCGGCCAAGCAACTTGCGGCAGGCGGCGCCCCGGACGGGAGTCTGTGCCTCTGTGAGGAACAGACGGCAGGCAGGGGGAGAATGGACCGGACCTGGGTTTCCCATCCCGGATGCGGACTCTGGCCGTCTCTTGTTCTGAGACCATCGCTTCCGCCTGCAAATGCAGCCTGGATCACGCTGGCCGCTGCCCTTGCCATGGCGGGGGCGGTGGAGGAAACCTGCGGCGTGTCTCCCATGATCAAGTGGCCCAATGACCTTGTGCTGGGCGGGAAAAAGATCTGCGGGATTCTCACGGAAATGGCCGCGGATCCTGACCGCGTGGAGTATGTGGTGCCGGGCGTGGGCCTGAATGTGCGCCGGGACGCAGTGCCAAAGGAGCTGGAAGGTCAGGCAGGATGCGTGGAGGAGTTTGCAGAACCGGCACCGCGCCGTGTGATCCTGGCTGCGTATCTCACGCAGATGGAAACGCTCCTCGGCATTCTGACCACAGAAGGTCTTTCCGGGATCATGCCACAGTATACAGCCAGAAGCTGTACACTGGGAAGGCCGGTTCGTGTCATCGGCCATGAGACATTTGAGGGCGTGGCGGAAACCATGGACGCGGAAGGCGCCTTGATTGTGCGCCGAAGTGACGGCATGGCTGTCCGGGTACTTGCGGGAGATGTGTCCGTAAGGGGCGTGATGGGTTATGTCTGAGATCCGGGGCGTGGGTCTGGATATGTGCGGGATTGAGCGCATGGAAAAGCTCATGGATAACGAGGCGTTCCTGAAGCGCGTTTTCACGCCTGGTGAGCTTGAGTATGTGCAGAACCGTGGAAAAATGGCTTCCGCTTCCCTGGCGGCAATATGGGCCGCCAAGGAAGCGGTATTCAAAGCCATGGGAACCGGAATATTCACTTCCATGCAGGACGTGGAAATCGGACACCTGGAATCAGGACAGCCGGTGTGCACACTTCATGGAAAAGCCCTGGAGCGGGCACAGGGAAGCATGTGGATTTCCCTGACCCATGAAAACAATATGGCTGCGGCAGTGTGCGTCTGGACGGTCCCGGAGTGAGGTCAGGCTGCGCCGTTCGGCGTCATTTCAGGTGCAGGTGTCACAGGTTCCACTGAAGAGGACGGATCCGCTGTAACTTCTGCAGGAACAGGAGACGGGGAAGGCATGACAGCATGGGAAAGCTCGTCGGCATAGACGGCTTCAAGCGTTGCCGTGTCGGCTGTGCCGCTCACCGAGATGCCGTGATCCTTCTGGAAAGCGCGCACTGCGGCGACCGTCCCTTCGAGGTAGGTACCGGTGCAGGTTCCTGTATAATAGCCGAGATCCCGGAGCTTGCACTGAAGCCAGTAAACGCTTTCCGAGCTGTCTCCCTTCTGGAGCTTTTTCAGCGGCATGGGCGGCGTGCCGCCGCTGACATATACCGGTGCCTGGGTGGGCTTCGGCGTGCTGACGGGGAGCATGTTCCGCTTGTTCAGGGCAGGCGCTTTCACACTGGCCCTGAGCTCGGGATCCGATGGAAGGGAGTCTGTGATGGTGACCACGGTTCCCTTGCCGATGTTCTCATAGATCCATTTGGCGTCGTCCACCAGCAGGCGTACGCAGCCGTGGCTGGCGCGCTGGCCCAGCAGCCGGTAGCTTTTCAGGGACAGGGACATGGTATTGACGGAAAGATAGATGACAGAATGGAAAGCGATGGATCCGTTGATCTTGGTCCAGTACTGGGCATAGTCTCCCCATTTCGGGAAGTAGCACCAGCGCGCCTTCCGCCCGGAAAGGACAAAGTCACCGATATCACTGGGGTTCTTTTTGGTGCCGGTGGAGCATATCATCTGCCGGACCACAACCGTATATTCGCCGGCGGCATCCCGGGTGTAGACCGTGACCACCTGATTGGCCACATCCACGACGATATGGAAGGGAACCGGCGCCCCGGTGGCTTCCGGCCGGTCGGCATCTTCAGCTTTTGCCACATCCGGATCATTGAACATGGTGTTCCATGTTTTTTCTCCTACGACACCGTCCACCGTGAGGCCGTTCTTTTTCTGGAAGGCACGGACAGCATTGCGCGTGTGTCCCTGAAAAGAGGAGGAAACAGGGCCGGTATAGTAACCGAGCTCTGTCAGGCGCTCCTGTACCAGCTTGACCTGCTTGCCGGAGGCTCCGAAAGCCAGCTTCTTGATAAAGGGAATCCCGGGTTCATCTTCCTGGGCATTGCCGTCCACAATATCGGTATTGTCCTGCACGGGGGCCGGTGTGACCTGGGAAGCACCTGTGCGGGAAACAGCCTCGGTGGAGAAAAGCAGGCTCAGAGTTGCCGTATCCGCGTTTCCGGTTGCCTGAAGTCCCATTTTGGACTGGAAGGCTGCGACGGCAGTGCGGGTGCCCTCAAGATAGGTGCCGCTCACCTTGCCGGTAAAGTATCCCAGCAGCGTCAGCCTTGTCTGCAGCCGCTCCACGTCTTCCCCGCTGATGCCGAGGGACAGGGGGCGGTACTGGGTGGCAAGGAGCAGGGTGAGCGTCTCGATGTCAGCGTGCCCGTCTTCTGTCAGGCCGAAATCCTTCTGAAAGGCACGTACGGCTTCAGCAGTGCCCCTGCCGTAGCGTCCGGTGATGTCCCCGGTATAGTATCCCAGCTCTGTAAGATGTG
>CACYNZ010000479.1 GCA_902775835.1 uncultured Eubacteriales bacterium
AAGCAGGCACTGGCGGAAGGCATTCCACACGCCGATGGCACTGAACAGAGCCACCGTGGCAAATCCGGGAATGGCCAGGGGGCACACGATTTGGATCAGGGTGCGCCACTCGCCGCTGCCGTCGATTCTCGCACTTTCAATGATGGCTTCCGGCACATTGGACTGGTAGAACGTGCGCATGATGATGACCCAGTACGCGGAAAAGGACATGGGCAGGAACAGCGCCCATACCGTATCCTTGAGTCCCAGCACGCTGCGGCACATGTTGTAGTAGCTGACCATGCCGCCGGAAAACAGCATCGTAAAGAAGGAGAAGAAGGTAAAGAACTTGCGGTACTTGAAGTCCGGGCGGCTCAGTGTGTAGGCATACAGGCCCACGGTCACGGTGGAAATGATGGTGCCGGCCACCGTGGCAATCAGCGTGTTCTTGTAGGCCGTGATCATGATGGATCCGTCACGGAACAGATAGGAATAGGCGTTTACGGAAAACTCCAGCGGCCAGAGCCGGTAGCCGTAGGTGGTCAGGGCCAGCTCACTGGTGAAGGACGATACAATAATGATCCAGAGCGGGAAAATAGTCAGCAGACATCCGATCACAAGGAGAATGTTGAACAGTAGATTGGTCTTTTTGGAGATCAGGTTGCGCGCCTGACTCCGGGGATGCTTGCTGTGAACGTGTTCCTCGGGTAACTTCTGCATACATCCATCCTCCTTTCTCAGAACAGTGCCATTTCAGGCTGATGCCTGCGTACGATCCAGTTGGTCAGAAGAATCAGAACGAAGCCCACCACGGACTGGAAGAAAGCGCCTGCGCTGGCATAGCCGAAGGAGTTGCGCAGATTGCCCTTCTTCAGGGTATCGTACACGTACACGTCAATGGTGGTTGTGACCTGACGCAGCGTGCCGGAGCCGTTGGGCAGGGAGTAGAACATGTCGAAATCGCCGTTGAAGATACGGCCGATGGCCAGAATCTGCAGCATGACGATAACCGGCATGAGCTGGGGCAGCGTAATGCGTGTGAACTGCTGCCACTTGCTGGCGCCGTCAATGGCGGCCGCCTCATAGAGCTGTTCATCCAGTCCGGTCAGCGTGGCCAGATAGATGATGGAGCCCTGGCCGGTATACTTCCAGATCTGTGCGATCACAAAGATCCAGGGCCAGTACTTCTTCTGCGCATAGAATTTGATCGCCGTGCCACCGCTTGCCGTGACAATCTGGTTGAAGAAGCCGTTGGCGGCAATCATGGCGTACAGGGCATACATGACCACGATCCAGGACACGAAGTAGGGCATGAACATGATGGTGTGGTAAACCTTGGCGGTCTTGCGGTTGCGCATCTCATTGATGATGACGGCAAGACCCACCTGCAGCACCACGCCCACCACCATGAACAGGAGGTTGTAGCCCACGGTGTTGCGGATCAGCATCGGCGCGTCCTTCAGCAGATACGTGAAATTGCTGAAGCCCACCCAGTCGGAATGGAGCATGGAATACAGGAACGTATTCTGAAAAAATGCTCCGTCCGGCGGCATGCGCATCTGATACGACTTGAACGCCAGCATAATGCCCGGCATGGGGAGATAGGAGAAGGCCAGAAGGAACAGAGAACCCGGGAGCACCATGGACAGATAGGCAAGCTGACGTTTCCTGCCGCCCATGGATGACGGTTTTTTGCGGTTGACGACCTTGGCATTGTCAGGGGTTGCAGCCAATCGTATCACACCTTTCCTCAATTCAAATATCATCAATAAAAGATACCGCCGTTTCCGGCAGAACCCTGTATTTGTATTGGATGCGCACCCGGCACATCATGAAATTGGCGCGTATAAGACACACCAGATGACACATGCTGTCAACTCCGCCTCCGCCCCGCTTTCCGGTCTGAAAAGCCGAAACCCCTTGTCTCATATGAGATGTTTCCGGTTTCATTTTTTTCTTCTTTTCCTGCATTATGCGTCAGACTAACTTTTGGTGAAATACCTCCCCATATCTTGCATCGATACCCCAAATGCAATATGATATCAGCAGATCGGAAAACTTCACATGTTACGGAGGACTTTCAGTATGGAAGAAATCATCAAAGGCGAATTCAACCGTCTTTCCTACCCCAGTCAGCTGAAGATCACAGACATCCGTTTCACCGATGTGGTGGATGCGCCCATGCACTGCACGCTCATGAAAATCTATACCAATCAGGGCATCGTGGGCCTTGGTGAAGTGCGCGACGGCGGCAACCGCGTGTTTGCGGAAATGCTGAAAAGCCGGATCCTCGGTGAGAACCCGTGCAATGTGGAAAAAATCTTCCGCCGCATCCGTCAGTTCGGCGGTCCGGCGCGTCAGGGCGGCGGCGTATGCGGCATTGAGGTAGCCCTGTGGGATCTGGCCGGCAAGGCCTGGGGCGTGCCGGTATGGCAGATGCTCGGCGGCAAATACCGGGACCGCATCCGTATCTACTGCGATACCGATGTAAACGGCAAGCACACAGGCCATGACATGGGCCTGGCCCTGAAAAAGCGCATGGACATGGGCTTCACCTTCCTGAAAATGGACCTCGGTCTCGGGGAGCTCTTCGGCGAGGAGGACACCATCTGCGCCCCGCTGGGTGCCGTGGAGGAAATGAACGCTTCCTGGGACAAATTGCATGCGGCCAGGACCCCGGAAGAAAAGAGGTTTGCCCGCAACCG
>CACYNZ010000480.1 GCA_902775835.1 uncultured Eubacteriales bacterium
GTCTCCCACAGGCCGGGCATAGAATCATGCCCGTGAAGGCATAGTGCTCGATGCGGCCGCCTGACGGATGACGTGCCGCAATCCGCGCAAGAGCTTCCTGCGCCGCATCAAAGGTGGTTTGATCAATGATCGCAGGATGTGTTTCCGTAGCATAGAATTGAGGAACCTCGCCCTTGTTCTTGATGCGTTTTTTCTCAATATGATTATTGACGTACACCTTCTGAAGCAGGGCGTTTCCTGTATACTTCTCGTTGCTGACGAGATCGCGAAGCCTGGGTGTGTTCCATTTTCCTCCGTAGGCTCCGTGTATGCCGTTCCTGTTCAGCCATCTGGCAATGGAATTCAGGGGTTCACCACGTATGACCCTCGCATAAATCTCTCTGACTATCTGAGCCTGCTCAGGGTCGATTTCGATACCGTCTTCTTTGCTGATCCGATATCCGAACATCGTCCGAAGGCACATCAGCTCGCCGTCTTCAAAGCCTTTTCTGATGCGCCATCTCTGGTTGTCGCTGGCCGATTTGCTTTCTTCTTGAGCAAAAGCGGAAAGGATGGTTAGCATCAGCTCACCATCTCCGCTCAGGCTATGAATCTTCTGTTCTTCAAAATAAATGTCAATGCCCAGCAGTTTCAGTTCTCGCACCGTCTCCAGTGAGGTTACCGTATTCCGGGCGAAGCGTGAAACTGACTTCGTGATCACCTTGTCGATTTTTCCATCACGGCAATCTGTCAACAGACGCTGAAACTCCTCTCTGGTATCCTTTGTTCCCGTCATGGCTTCATCAGCATAGATACCTGCAAACCGCCAACCGGGATGTTCTCTTATCATCTGGCTGTAATAGCTTACCTGAGCAGCAAGGGAATGCAGCATGGCGTCCTTTCCGGATGACACCCTTGCATATGCAGCTACATTCTGCAGCCTTTCGAGCGTAGGCTTTATAGGCACTCTGGTCACTTGTTTTTCCAAGGTATCACCTCCTGGCAGTGTGTGATATTAGCTCTGTCCGGCACACATAGCAAGCGGTGATCACGATATATGCTGCCCTTCTCAAGACCGTATCTGACACGCATTTTTTCTTCAAATGAAACGAATTCTCTCCGTCCAATCAGTTTTCTATCGAGCATTCTACCGGCAAGAGTCATGGACGACAGATAACCTGTTATGTCGGGCTTAGGCATCCTTTCCACCTGCCTTTCGCCGGGAACGGTGATAGCAAGTGAGAGAGCAGAATTTGGCGGGTTTGTAAGAATAGAAGACTTTGCAGCAAACAGGACATTTGTATTGGTGCTCCCGCGCATTACTGAGTTGCTCAGGATGTTCTGCCCACCATTTTATTCTGCACTTTTCTGAGCAGAACCGTTTTTTCTTTGGAGCGTCCTTTTCGAGACGCTTCTTGCATTGGGCACAAATCCCACTATCATCTGCCGGTGTACTATTCCTCTTGAAAAACATTTTGACGGAGCTCAACCCTATACCGGATGCCTCGGCAATTTGCTGATAGGTATATCCCTGATCACGAAGCTCGGCAAGGTGTTTCTTATCCTTGTCAGTCATTTCGCCACCTCCATTCACTTTCCACTGGAGGTTGAGAGGCGCTTTTGACGAAGATGAAATAAAAAAAGAAGGCCTGTAATCCGGAATCAAACCGGACTACAGGCCAAACGTTATTCTTATGCAGTTGTGATTTCGCTGTACTTCCCGGATACCCAGCCCACCTGGCTGCCCACCTTCACAGCATGCCAGCCGTTAGCGGCGGTAGCGATATGCTCAAACACTGTCCCATCAGGCACAGCAGTGATACGGGCATAATCCGTACCATTGCCTACGCGGATGTTCACGGTGCCGTTGTCGCAGACGATCTTCACTTTTGTCATGGAAAGCTGTTCGGGCTCTGGCTCAGGCTGTGTCTGCTGCCCGACGTCGTTGTCGGCAACAGCGGCCATCAGGGCGGTATGCGTCTGGTCGCCATACTTGCCGTCCTGCTTCAGTCCGACCTTCTTCTGGAAAGCCTTCACAGCGGCTTCCGTCTTGCTGCCGAAGTCGCCGTCGACCGCAAGCCCAGCGCCGAGCTGATTCAGAAGCTCCTGCAGGGTTTTCACATCCCCGCCAACAGAGCCCATTTTCAGCAGGCGGCTACCCAAGGTATAAGTGACCGTTTCGGCAGGCTGTGCTGCGCCGGTATCCCCGTAATCGATGAACGGCAGCTTGGCCCAGTGCTTCCAGGTGCGTTCTTTCACCACGGTTTTCACACAGCCATAGTTGAATCCGCGCCATTCCACGGCATACCCACCGCCGACATAGTAACCGATATGACCGTCAGTGAAGAGCGCGAGGCCAACGATCTCCGGAAGCGTGTCAATCGTGCCCCAGTCCATACCCTTGGATTTGCAGAAGGAGAACATTCCGCAGGCGCTCTTGTCCGGGCATCCATTGGAGCCATACTTGCTGCTATACTTCTGGTCTGTACCAATAGATTCCAGCACGCCCTGACCGCCATTGGTCCAGGCGTAGCCCTTGCAGCCGCCAACACAGTCAGCAACCACCTGTTTGTTAGCGATGTCCTTCTTGTATCGGCTGGTTCTGCTGGAACCATAGTGATCGGGATACTGCCTCGTCTTGCTGGAGAGCACGGAATTGGACGCCTTGTAGACGCATGTTCCGTACCAGTATGGGCTCTTC
>CACYNZ010000481.1 GCA_902775835.1 uncultured Eubacteriales bacterium
ATATCCCGTCATATCGTCCGCGTGTAGTTAATCTCAAACAATACAAACAAGTTGACGAAGCTATTGGGGGCTGGTATTCAAAATACCAGAGTGAAGAGGCACCATTATTGAAGCATGACGGAAGCCATCTATCCCCTCCAGATGAAGAAACGCAAATTAGCGAGATCACCTGACAAAGAATTTCTCTTTCTGCACTTAATGCAAGTTCAAAATGATAAAAAGCCGACCACGTTAAATGCAGTCAGCCCTCATAGTTAATGGATCGAATCATCGGTCTTGCGATGCAAGTGCACCTTTCTGGTCGTTTCGTCACGCTTTGGCTCATCATCCCTTGACATTCGCTCATACAGGACTGTAATGCCCGGACCTTTGGTTGCTTTTACCCTTCGCAAATCCTC
The DNA here is from genome assembly GCA_902775835.1 of uncultured Eubacteriales bacterium. Next base: position 399 of record CACYNZ010000481.1, read on the forward strand.
TTACTCCGTTCCTCTGTAATATCCACTGGCCACAATCAGATAGTAGCACATCCAACAGGAGGAAATGATTCATGGACCACAGTCAGTATCAGATCCTTTTCACTTCAGACAGCTTTGAACCGGATTTTCCGGTCACAACTGAAGCGGAAAGGGATGAGCAGTTTTACCGCACGTCACCCTGGAAGGCTGTCTATGACCTGGGATTCGCGCCACCGGACGCGCAGGAACACGCCACATTCCACTGGCTGCATACGCTGGGTCAGACTTTTGTCCGGGAACTGACGCGGATGCCCGGTCTGGAGATCAGCCGGGAACAGACGGAAGTGCAGGCCCCGGCCGAGGTGGTCACCAGGTTGCTGGATGCCGTGCCCTTCGGCATCGGTGCGGAATATGTCACCGAAGACTGGCTGAAGGCCGCCTTTCAGCATATGACAGAGATATTCTGCCGTGAAATTTCTGCGTACGACCAGACCGTGGCCCTGTATTTTACGGAAAAGCTTCAGGACCTGCGGATTCCCGAGCGCATTTTCTTTCATCTTGTGGAAAGCCGGCAGGAGGACTTCCCTTTTGCGTTCCTGGCCACCTATTCCACCCGCGACGGGCAGAACAGGGTCCGGCATCAGCCGCTGAGCTATGCGCTGATTGAATACAGGCACTCCCGTGACAGGCTGCTCACGCTTCTGTCCTGCCTGAGCCGGGCCGCGGATGCCTGTCCCCTGATCGCGGAGTTCACGTCTTCCGGGGAACTGTTCCATCCCCTCCGTCTGACAGCCCGGGAAGCCTATGAGATTCTGCGGCATGTACCCGCCATTGAGGAAGCGGGCATCTCATGCCGCCTGCCGGACTGGTGGCGGCGAAAGGCGGCGTCCGTGTCCCTGAGCGTGACCATCGGGGAAAAAGGCAAATCCGTCCTGAACATGGACAGTCTTCTGTCCATGACCCCGTCGCTCACGGTGGACGGCGAAACACTTACCCGCGAGGATATCCGCAGACTTCTGGCCCAGTCGGAAGGGCTTGCCTTTGTCAAGGGCAAATGGGTGGAAGTGGATCATGAAAAGCTCCGGGCGCTTCTGGAGGAAATGGGCAGGTACGACGGAGACCTGACCATGATCCAGGCGCTCCGAATGCAGGGCGGTCTTGAAGGCATTCAGACCGAAAAGGACGTGGAAGTCACCAGCAGTGCGTATCTGGCCAGGCTGCTTGACCAGCTGCGGCATCCATCAAAAATCGGCCAGCCTGAGCTGCCCCCGGATGTGCACGCGGTGCTGAGACCCTACCAGTCCACCGGATATGCCTGGCTCACGAAAATGACAGCCATGGGCTTCGGCGCGTGCCTGGCGGATGACATGGGCCTTGGAAAAACCCTGCAGGTACTCACATATCTGGCTCAGATGCACCGGGAGCATCCGTCTGCCAGGGTCCTGCTCGTTGTCCCGGCCTCACTCATCGGCAACTGGGAAAAGGAAGTCCAGCGGTTCACGCCGGACCTGAGCCTGTGCATTCTGCACGGCATGTCCTCCGCAAAGCTGGCCGAGCAGCTGAACGCACACAGCGCGTTCATGACCGTTACCACCTACGGCATGGTCAGCCGTATTGATGAGGTGAAGAACCGGACATGGGACTGCGTGATTCTGGATGAGGCACAGGCTATCAAGAATCCGGCCACACAGCAGAGCAGAACCATCCGGAAACTGCACGCCCGGTCCCGGATCGCCATGACCGGCACGCCCATCGAAAACAATCTCTCCAATCTCTGGTCCCTGTTTGATTTCCTGAACAAGGGGCTGCTCGGGTCCTCCAGAGAATTTGACGCCTTTGTAAAAAAGCTGCAGGAAAAAGGCAGCTATGCGGGGCTTAAGCGCACCGTTTCCCCGTTTATCCTCAGGCGCCTGAAAACCGACAGGAGCATTATCTCAGACCTGCCTGAAAAGCTGGAAACGACGGATTATGTGGAGCTGACTCGGAAACAGATTGCGCTGTACAACAAGGAAGTGCTTGATCTGAGTGAAAAGCTTGAATCGAGCCGGGAAGACGGCATTGCGCGCAAAGGCTTGGTACTGCAGAGCATTTCCCGTTTCAAGCAGATCTGCAATCATCCGGACCAGTATCTCGGGCTTGAGGAATATGACCCGGGTGAGAGCGGGAAAATGCAGGCGCTCCGGGATATCTGCGAAACCATCCGGGACAAGCACGAGCGCGTTCTGGTGTTCACCCAGTACCGGGAAATCACGCCGCATCTGGACGCGCTGCTGAAGGAAACCTTCGGGCGTCCCG
>CACYNZ010000482.1 GCA_902775835.1 uncultured Eubacteriales bacterium
AAACCGATGAAGATGGAACGCAGCGCCTTCTGGCTGGGCAACTCGTAGTTATCAGCGAGGTGGATGGAAGCCGAGAACCAACTATTCCAGCATCTCATGCCGTACTACAGTGTCTTGAAATCCGCCGACGCCTTATCCAGTATCTTTTCGGTGCGAATAGCTTCCTCACGATAGATTTCATCCTTGGTGGCCAGATACATCTGCCACATCATGGCCGGCCAGAACCCATTCGTCCACCAGTTGATGTCGGTCGGTTTGAACTGTCCATTCTCCGTTGTATAGGGAATAAAGTCCACTTCCTGTGCCTTGCGGATGCAGTACGGCATCTTCCGGTTCAGTTTTTCCCGCACTTCCTGAAGCCAGGAGGGGTCCGGGAATCGATTGACAATGTCAAAGCCCATGCGCATTCCCTCATTTTTTGCCTTGTTCGGCCAAATTTCAACCATAATTTATCATGTGCGCGCATAATTTGCAATTGCCCAAACAACAAAGTACATTGCGAAAATTTCAAAATCCCGGAGGTTTTTTTCTTTTTGGGGAACCAAATAATAACCCACACGTCCCATTGTCATGAAAGCCCGGCCTGTTTCATTGCAGTCCATTCCGTGATTTCGTATAATACTGTGCTGCAGGAGGGATTTGCATGTACAGTGAAATTCTTACGCCGGACTATCACATGGCGCATAATATCAGCCATGTCACATCCGAGAATTATCTGATCCATTCCCATCCGTTCTATGAGCTGTACTACTTTCTCAGCGGGGATGTGCACCTTCTCTACAACGGTGCCGAGTACATCCTGCATCCCCATACCTTTGTCATCTTTATCCCCAATATCTTCCACGGCCTGCATGTGCTCACCAAAAACCCCTATGAGCGCTATACAGCGCATTTCACGCCGGACATTCTTTCCGTGGACCGGCGCCGCATGCTCATGAGCGCGCTTCCGGACGCGGAGGACCTGCGCACCACGCCTCCCCAGGTGCCCTTCATGCTGGAGGACGCGCAGTCCACGGGCCTTCTTTCCCTGTTCCAGAGCTTCGATCAGATCGCGCACATGCCCGAGCATCTCCGGGACACACTGGTGAGCACGGTCACGGAAGCCATTCTGGCCCGGTTCCTGCTCTGCACGGCGGACGCGGGCCGGACAAAGCCCATCACGCCCTTTCATAAAGGCCACAATGAGCTGGTACCGATTCTGGATTTCATCCATCAGAACCTGCAGCAGCCCATCTCCCTGAACCTGCTCAGCGAGCGCTTTCATGTGTCCAAGGGCAAGCTCAACAGCCTGTTCCACTCGCAGATGCACATGACCACCATGGAATATGTGACCCAGCGCCGCATCCGTTACGCGCAGCAGCTCCTCATCAACGGCGTTCCGGCTTCCCAGGCCTACGGTCTGGTGGGCTTTGAGGACTATACCGGCTTCTACCGCGCCTACAAGAAAGTCACCGGCCGCGCGCCCAGCGAGGACAGCCGTCCCGCCAGCCCGTCCATGGAGAAGGGACTCTGGAACGTGGCCTCCAATCTGCATCAGATCCCGCTCATGGACAGCCCGGAAACGGAAGACAGCATCTGGGTGCATCACACCGCGACCCAGGTCACGGATGTGGACATTGCCGTACTCCGGGACCCGTGATCCCTTTTCCTCATTCAGATTATTCAGGAGGTTCATGTATCTTGGCCAGACATACGCATTCTGCCCCGGCATCTTCCGGGGCTCTGGATCCCACGCCCGAAACCGGGCTCACCCGGGAGGAAGTCCGGCGCCGCACGGAGCTCGGCCTCACCAATGCCGCCGCCGAGGACGCCGGCAAGAGTGTCTGGGAAATCATCGGCGGAAATCTCTTCACGCTCTTCAATCTGCTCAACTTCGGCCTCGCCCTGTGCCTCGTGCTGGTGGGTTCCTACCGCAACATGCTTTTCCTGGGCGTGGTCATCTCCAACACGCTCATCGGCACCATCCAGGAACTGCGCGCCCGGAAGACCGTGCGCAGCCTGACGCTCATGACCCGGGAGCCCGTGCGCGTCATCCGTGAGGGCAGTCAGGAAGAAGTCCCGCCGGATGCCCTGGTGCAGGGTGATCTGGTCGTGCTCTCCCGTGGTGCCCAGATTCCCGCGGACGGCCCGGTGCGCTCCGGCATCTGCCGTGTCAATGAATCACTGCTCACCGGCGAGAGCAACGAAATCCCCAAGAAAACCGGCGACCGTCTGCTCTCCGGCAGCTTCCTCACCGCGGGCAGCGTGGTCATGTGCCTGGAAAACGTAGGCACGGACAGCTATATCGCCCGCCTCACCCGGGAAGCCAAGCAGATCCGGTCCCCGCGCTCCCAGCTCATGCAGGACCTGAAAAAACTGGTCCGGGTGCTCACCATGATCCTGATCCCCCTGGGCCTGCTTCTGTTCGTCAAGCAGTACTTCATGCGCCATGCCCCGCTGGACTCCGCCGTGCCCCAGACCGTGGCCGCCATGGTCGGCATGATCCCCGAAGGCCTCATGCTCCTGACCAGCGTCGCGCTCACCGTGGGCGTGGTGCGCCTGGGCCGGCGCGGCGCGCTGGTGCAGGAACTCTTCGGCATTGAAACCCTGTCCCGGGCTGACGTGCTCTGCCTGGACAAGACCGGCACGCTGACCACCGGGCACATGCACCTGTTCGGCCTCAT
>CACYNZ010000483.1 GCA_902775835.1 uncultured Eubacteriales bacterium
GAAGAGTATCTCCGTATGCTTGACGCTAAACTGGATGAAGAACTCGCGGAGTACCACAAGGATCAGAACATCGAGGAATTAGCCGATCTTCTGGAAGTGATACGAGCGGCAGCTATTGCTCGGGGCTATACGATAGAAGATTTGGAGCGGGTACGCGCAGAAAAAGCCGCCAAACGCGGCGGCTTTGAAAAGCGGATTCTGCTGAAAGAAGTAGTGGAGGAATAAGATGCCGAGTACAAATTGGTCAAAGCTTTCTCCGTTACAACTTGGCCGGTATGCTGAATACTACGCGAAAATGGAGTTCGCTTCCTATGGCTTTGAAGTATACACATCGGAAGTAGACGATCATGGAGTAGACTTTATTGCCAAGAATCCGCATAACAATCAGTTCTATGAAGTGCAAGTTAAATCCATTCGGAATGCGGGATATGTCTTTGTTCAGAAAGACAAGATAGAACTTCAGGATAATTGGCTCCTGTGCCTTATGCGATTTGTCGATGGTGCCTTGCCGGAAGTGTTTATTATTCCTGCAACAACATGGGCCACAGCAAAGGAGCCTTTCGTAAGCAGAGACTATGACAAGGAAGGTCAAAAGAGCAAACCGGAGTGGGGTATCAATCTATCTAAGAAGAATCTCCCCAAGCTTGAAGCGTATTCATCAGATGATTTCTTTAGTAAATGGCTGTGAGGTGATTCACCATGCCTGAATACAGATCAGCCTCTGGAAGCGCAGCTGAGGATCTGTTTATAGACCTTTTCGCGGATACCTTTGGGGCAGAAAAAGCCGGGTATCTGTATTCACAGTACCCGTTTTACGACATTTATCAGAATGCACGTTTTGCCGATTTCGTGCTGGAAAACGGCGCGACCCGCGTCGCCATTGAGATCGACGATGAAGCTTCCCACAATCCGCGCCTGGTATCGCAGGACAAGTTCTATGATGATCTGCTGAAACAAAACAGCATGATCCACCTGGGCTGGGATGTGTACCGCTGGGCGGTTCGGCAGATGCAGAAACAGCCGGAGACCGTGAAGGACGAGCTGCGCGTGTTCCTGGGCAGCGATCCGCGATTTAAAGAGATCGAGGACTATCTGCCTACCCAACAGGGTCGGGCGCTGAAAGCCGATCAGCTGGAGCTGCGAGAGTATCAACAAGAGGCGATGGATTCGCTGGAAGCCATGCGGAAAAATCGGGAAACCATAGCTCTGCTCTACCATGCCACCGGTACGGGCAAAACTGTTACTGCGGTCATGGACGCCAAACGCTGCGGCGGTCGGGTGCTGTTCGTGGCGCACACGATGGAGCTTGTGAACCAGGCTTACAACACCTTCCGCGACCTGTGGCCGGAGGTGACGGTCGGCAAGTTCGCTGACAATCTCAAAGAGCCTGATGCACACGTGGTGTGCGGGAGCATCCAAAGTGTGGCACTCAATCTGGATCAGTTCCGAGAGGACGCTTTCGACTATCTGATCATCGACGAGGCGCACCACGCCTCCGCGGATACATATCAGAAGGTGCTGGCCTTTTTTAAACCGCAGTTTACGTTGGGGCTCACCGCCACGCCGGAACGGGCGGACGATGTGAATATCCTGGAGATCTTCAAGAACACCGCCCACAAGCTGGACATCCAGACCGCCGTGGAAATCGGTGCCTTGGTTCCGGTCCGCTGCATCCGCATTCATACCAACATCGACATGACCAAGGTGCGCTTCAATAGCGTGCAGTATAACATCCGCGATTTGGATGTAAAGATCTGCGTGACCGAACGCAACCGGCTCATTGTGGATACCTGGCTGGACTATGTGAAGGACAAGCGCACCGTCGTGTTCTGCGCATCGGTGAAGCACGCCGAACAGATTGCGGAACTGTTCCGGGCGGCGGGTGTCGCTGCGATCGCGGTTTCCGGAAGCATGAAAACCTCGGAGCGCAACGAGCAGCTTGCCAAGTTCGCCGGCGGTGAGATCAAGGTGCTCTGCGCCTGCGATCTGCTGAATGAGGGATGGGACTGTCCGCAGACGGAAGTGCTGTTCATGGCGCGTCCCACCATGTCGAAGGTGCTGTATACCCAGCAGCTCGGACGCGGCATGCGCACGGCAGAGGGCAAGGATCATCTGATGGTCTTCGACTTCGTGGACAACGCCAGCCAGTACAATATGCCCTATTCGCTGCATCGCCTGTTCAAACTGAATGAGTATCACGCGGGCGGTACGGTGGTCGGTAAAAAGGGCCAACGCGAAGCCGAGGACGACCTCTACCGCAAAGGTGAAAAGCCGGACGCGATCATCGACTATCCTGTGGATGCCACCGATTACGAGCTGGTGGATATTTTCAACTGGCAGGAAGAGGCTGCCGGGATGATCTCACAGATGGAGTTCGTGCGCCGGGTCGATGTGCAGACCGAGACCATTGAGCGCTATGTGCGGGAAGGCAAATTGGTGCCGGATCTGATAGTGCCCATGAGCGAGCATCGCACCTTCAAGTATTTCAGAGAGGAGACACTGCAGGCCTATGCCGAGCAGTACGGCTGGAAGCTCATTGACGACAGCAACCGCAAGCAGCTGTTCATGGAAATGGTCGAGCAGATGGACATGAGCTATTCCTATAAGCCGGTGCTGCTGAAAGCGATCCTGACCCATGCAGATGCGGCCGGA
>CACYNZ010000484.1 GCA_902775835.1 uncultured Eubacteriales bacterium
CGTCGCAATCTGCATGGCGGCACATGCCGGAAATCGGATAGAGCGCATGGTGCTGACAGGAGCTGCAGGCCTCAGAAAACCACAGACCGAGGAAGGAAGAAAACGCGCAGAGCGCTTTCAGGAAGCCAAGAAAGCGATCAGTCTGATGCGGAAGACTCATCTGTTCGGTGGAATTCCGGATCAGCTGGAGGCACGGTTTCGTCAGAAATATGGCTCAGCGGATTATAATGCGCTGGGTGAGGAAATGCGTAAAACATTCGTGAAGGTGGTCAATCAGGATCTGCAGCCCATGCTGTCCAGCATTGAGTGCCCTGTACTGCTTGTATTTGGGGATCAGGACACCGAGACACCGCTGTGGATGGGGCAGAAAATGGAAAAGGAAATCCCGGATGCCGGGCTTGCGGTATTTGAAGGTGGCACACACTTTGCCTATCTTGAACAGCTGCCGAGATTCAATGCTGTGGTGCGGCATTTCTTGCTGGAGATGAATGTATGATGAGTTGGTGCTTATGGATTCTGAGCATGATGACAGGGTGCGTGCTGTGTAGCCGAACCCTTTTTCATGATTATCAGCTGGAAAGCTATCAGATTCCAGGGTATATCCGGACTGTTCGCAGAAATCCTGTGCGGGCATGGACTCCGGGGATTTTCTATGCTGTCGTGCAGGTCGTGCCGCTTGTCATATGTACATGCTGGCCGGACAAAGGCTGGGTCATGATTCCATTAGCGGTAGCACTTGTGCTGTACGGACTGTATACCTACCGTAAACAGGCAGAAAGAAAGGCCAAGAAGAAGTTTGTGGTGACTGCGCGTGTCAAGCGCCTGCTGGGGTGCGCATGGCTGGTCGATCTGCTTCTTGGTTTTCTGCTGTTGTTTGTCTTCCGGCCGTATGGAGCGCAGACTACAATGCAACGGTTTGTCTGTTCACTTCCGCTTGCGGTATTTCCCGTTTTGCTTCCGGTCACAACCGGACTGGCGGGAGTGTGCAGCATGCCTATGGAAAAGGGCATCCAGACTCTGTATTTCCGGGATGCACAGCGAATACTCAGGCAGCGTCCGGACCTGATCTGCATCGGAATTACGGGCAGTTATGGGAAAACAAGTGTCAAGTTCATATTACGGACTCTGCTTTCGGAACGTTTTCAGACGCTGGCCACACCATCAAGTTTTAATACGCCTATGGGTGTAACGAAAGTGATCCGCACAAGCCTGCGACCGTCTGATCAGGTTTTTCTTGCAGAAATGGGAGCCAGACATGTAGGAGATATCCGGGAGCTCTGCAGGCTTGTTCACCCGAGCCTGGGTGTTCTGACCAGTGTCGGACCGCAGCACCTGGATACATTCAGGACCATTGAACGGGTCCGGGATACCAAGTATGAGCTGATTGAGTCACTTCCGGACAACGGCTGTGCATTTTTTTCTGATGATGCCGGTATCTGTCGTGAACTGTATGATAAAACAGAAAAGCCGAAGATGCTTGCGGCAGTCGGGAATGCGGGCGCGGATGTATGGGCGGAAGATATCCAGGTGTCTGCTCAGGGTTCCAACTTTATGCTGTGCACAAAGAATGAACGCGTTGCCTGTCATACAGTCCTTTTGGGTGAGCACAATATCCGGAACATTGTACTGGCTGCTTCTGTCTGTCTTTACCTGGGAATGAGCCTGAGAGAGATAGGACGCGGTATTGGAAAAGTCACGGGCATCGAACACAGGCTGCAGCTTCGCTCCATGCCGGGCGGCGTGACCATGATTGACGATGCTTTCAACAGTAACCCATCTGGCAGCCGTGCTGCCCTGGACGTACTCAGGGCATTCCCGGGGCGCAGACTGATCGTTACACCGGGCATGGTGGAACTTGGGGATGACGAAGATGCATTCAACCGCACCTTTGGTGAACACATGGCAGACTGTGCAGACCTTGCGATTCTTGTCGGACCAAAACATACATCACCGATTCGTGAAGGACTGCTCAGCAAGGGATTTGATCCACAGAAGATTGTTTCTGTAAAGAGTCTGGATGAGGCAACACAGTATCTGAAGATGCACGTGCAGAAAGGGGATACTGTTCTTTTTGAGAATGATCTTCCGGATAACTATTCAGAAAACTGAACCGGAAAAGGGTTGAAGGAGAGTAGGAAATGGCTAAAACACAACTGGGTGTAATTTTCGGAAGCCGGTCCTGTGAACGGGAAGTATCGATTATCAGTGCAATTCAGATGATGAATCATGTGGATTCGGAACGGTACGATGTTATACCGGTATATATTGATGAATACGGTGTATGGTATACAGGCCCGAAGCTTCGGGATATTCGTACCTTTCAGCATTTTCCGGGTGAGAGCACAGGTATTGAGCGTGTGATTCCGGACGTAACCAGCGGCAGCGGGGCCCTTCTTGCCATGCGACCGGGCAAGGGCTTTCTGCATCGAATGGAGCAGGTGGTTGCAGCACGCCTGGAAGTGGTTATTCCGGTCATGCACGGACTGAATGGTGAAGATGGTACACTTCAGGGCATGCTTGAGCTGATGCGGATACCGTACGCTTCAACCGGTGTTGTCGGCAGCGCCATTGGCATGGACAAGATTCTGATGAAACAATGCTTCAGAGGCGCCGGGCTGCCTGTCCTTCCGGGTATTGGCGTGTCAAG
>CACYNZ010000485.1 GCA_902775835.1 uncultured Eubacteriales bacterium
CCAGCCGGGCGGTGAGGGCTTTGCCGAAAAAGCCTGGGACGAGGAATTCCTGCATTATCTGCCGTACATTGAAGGCGATGATTTCCTGGGCATCCAGAACTATACGCGTACGCTCTACGGCCCGGAAGGCCAGCTGCCTGCACCGGAAGGCGCGGAGCTGACCCAGATGGACTATGAGTTCTACCCCGAAGCACTGGAGCACGTAATACGGAAAGTGCATGCGGCATTTCCGGGACGCCTGATGGTTACGGAAAACGGGATTGCCACGGCGGACGACAGCCGGCGCGTGGAGTTCATCCGGCGGGCCATGGAAGGCCTTGGCCGGTGTGTGGAGGACGGGATTCCGGTGGACGGCTACTGCCACTGGAGTCTGATGGATAATTTTGAATGGCAGAAAGGCTTTTCCATGAAGTTCGGCCTGATCGCGGTGGACCGCTCCAGCATGGAGCGGACGCCGAAACAGAGTCTGGCGGTACTGGGAAGCTATGTAGGCGGACAGAAGTAATCAAAAAGGGATGCGCTGGATACCGGAATCCTATCCGGTATGCAGTGCATCCCTTTTACGGTTTGGGTTTCACGAAAGCGGGGAAACGCGCCGGTATCAGTCGTCCTCGGAATCCTGGAAGGTATGCAGGAGCCAGCGGAAAGAGCCGGCGGGTACAGGGACGATGAGGGCATCCGTCCGGGAATGGTCCGTGAGGTCCGTATAGACCTTCGGATCCCGGAGGGACACATGCTGTGTCTGGTCTCCGAAATTGAACAGGGCGAGCAGCTGCTGACCCTTCCAGTAGCGTCCGATGCCCAGCACCTGGGTGCTGCCGGTGTCGAGAAGCCAGGTGTCCGCCTTGGTGTCAAAGACACGATGCTCTTCCCGCAGGCTTTCCATCTGACGGATGGCCGCGAAGATCCGGCCTTCCGGGACGGAAGGATCCGACCGGCGTGCGGCACGGTTCCAGTCAAGATCGCCCCGGTGCAGGTAACGGCTGTCCTCGCACTTGAGCGGATCGTCATGATAGGTAAGATCGTTTTCCTGGGCGATCTCATCCCCGCTGTAGAGCACCGGCACGCCGCTGAGCGTAAACATGAAGGCGTGAAGCATCTCATCCAGGGTAAGCGCCTTGTCCAGGGCCTGCGCATCCCCGCTTTCCCGGGCGGCCTGAACGCCGCACAGGGAAGCCGTGGTGCCGCAGAGCCGCGCATCCCCGAGCCGGGGATCATCATTGTACAGTTCACCGCGGGAAGGGCTTCCCGGCCATTTTCCGGTGAAATAATCGTTCAGATATTTCTTGTGCGGGACTTCGCTTTGCTTAAACTGGCTGAGGAAGGCATAGTCCAGGCCCCAGCCGATGTCATCATGGCAGCGCAGATAGTTCAGGAATGTATAGAGCCTCGGCAGGGCAAAAACCTGCCGGAGCTGGTGTTCCATGAGCCGCACATCCCGGGTGGCCACCGTGTGCCAGACCGTGGCCATGGTGGTCACGTTGTAGAGCATATGGCATTCCGGCTTTTCCGTGGTTCCGAAGTAGGGAACCACCTTGCTGGGCTCCATGACCACCTCGCCAAGGAGAAGGGCACCGGGACAGACGATTTCGCAGACCATGCGCATGATGCGCACCAGGGTGTGAACCTGGGGCAGATTACGGCAGGAGGTGCCCAGTTCCTTCCAGATATAGGGCACCGCGTCCAGGCGGATGATATCCACGCCGTGATTGCACAGGTTCAGCATGTTCCTTGTCATGTCGGTCATGACCACGGGATTGGCGTAGTTCAGGTCCCACTGATAGGGATAGAAAGTGGTCATGACCACTTTTCCCGCCTGCTCGCAGTAGGTGAAATTGCCCGGGGCGGTGGTGGGGAAGACCTGGGGTACCGTTTTCTCGAAGGTATTGGGAATGGTCCAGTCATCATAGAAGAAATAGCGGTCCTGATATTCCTTTTCACCGGCACGAGCACGCCTGGCCCACTCGTGGTCCTCACTGGTGTGGTTCATGACAAAATCCAGGCATACCGCAATCCCGCGGCTGTGACAGTCGTCGGCCAGGGCGGCCAGGTCAGCCATGGTGCCGAGCTCGGGCTGGACTTTTCCGAAGTCGCTTACCGCGTATCCTCCGTCACTGCGGCCCTTGGGGCTTTCCAGGAGCGGCATGAGGTGCAGGTAATTGACTCCGCAGTCCGCAATATAATCCAGCTTTTCACGGACCTTTGGGAGGGTACCGGCAAAAGCGTTTACATACATGAGCATGCCTACCAGATCATGTCCCTTGTACCAGTCCGGGTTGTTTTCCCGCTCCCGGTCCATGCTCCGGAGGGCTTCAGAACGGGCTATCCAGCACTCGTACAGCATGTCTGTAAACTGCTCATAGGCTTCCATATCATTGTGATAAAGCTCACAGTAAAGCCACTTCAGTTCATCTGCATGACGCTGAAAGCGGGCGGCGAACTCGACTTTCCAGGATCTGTTCATGGCAATCCCTCCTGATGCTTTTCATGTCCCGCTAAGGATACCACACAGGGCGGAGGCGGTTCAAGACATAACAGGTGCTGTGATATTTGTATACATTTATTCCCTGGACAGGCATAAAGCCTCCGTGCAAAGAAGAAAGGTCCTCCGATCCGCTGCATAGACCGTGGGCCTGGGCAGGG
>CACYNZ010000486.1 GCA_902775835.1 uncultured Eubacteriales bacterium
TTCCCGGCAGACTGCTCAATATTGTCGTGAAATAATAAAGATACAAATGAACCGCGGCTGACATGCATCAGCCGCGGGTTTTCCTTCGTTATATAGGTGTAATCAGAAAGGCGTTGAATGTATGAGGAAGGTTCTGTGGTCCGTCCTGCTCTGCGCGCTTCTCTTTGCGTTTCCTGCGCTTTGCGAAGATGCGTATACACTGTCCATCCGGGACAACCCTGCAGCGCAGACCGATAAGAACTATGTCCGCATCTCCTGTCCGCTTGACGAGGCAGGCGATGTCACAGTCACGGTCAAAGACAGCAGCGGCAGTGTGGTCTATCAGCGGTACTATCCCGGCTGCGAAGGCCAGTTCCGCTCAGAGGATATTTATCTGAAGCACGGAAGCAGCACAGCTTCCTACTCTGTGGAAGTCAGCTGCGGCAGCACTTCTTATCAGAGCGAGATTGTCCTGAAAACCGCACGGCTTGAAAACAATACGGCCTGCACTGCCGGATATCCGCTCAAATCGCTCAACGGCAAGAAGTCCTGGCTTTCCGTCACATTTCTGGATGCATCAGCCCTGGAAGGCACCTATGAAACATTTCCTGTTCACGTCAGCAATGCCTATACGCTGGGGAATATTTCCTTTTCGGTAAAAAACGGCAGCCTGCGCGCATCCTACATGCCGCCGGAATCCGCTTCGGTCACCGTTTCCTCTTCCTCTGTGCACGTCGCCCTGACTTCCGTGGATGCCAGGGCACTGAACACCAAATCCTTCCATGGGATCCGTTCCTCCCTGGATACGGATATCCCGCTGCACGGGGCTGAGATTGTCTGTGTCCTGGTTCAGCTGAAGGTCTCCTACGCCCCTGACGGACTGGAAGGAAGCCCGGATATCACGCAGTACGGTCAGCAGGACCGCTGGGATGCCATGCAGAACGGAACGTATTCCGACAGCAACGGCTGAAAAATGCAGATGGATGTATCAATAAAACAGCGAATTGACTAAGTCATATTTCATTCCTCTGTGCATTTTTACCAAATCGACATTCAGCGCGAAAAACTTCCTGTTTTTTTATTGACATTGTCGTATATGGTAGGTATACTTAACATATCCGTCAATGTTAGTAGGGAGGGAAACGCGGATGGAATCGTATCTGTTTCAGGGAATCGAGGCTGCCCCGGACACTCTGGTCGTAGAAGGATGGCATAAACCCGGCAGTCTGACTGTCGCAAGCGGTGCATGGATTTCATATGCAGGCAGTGCAGTTCTTGAGAACGGCGAATATGCGTTGATCCCGCATGAAAAATATGTATGGCTGTGCGTTGAAAGCGGAAAAGCCGAACTTCAGTGGAACACAACCAATCTGGTTCTGACTGAAAGTGACACCTGTATTCTTCCTGCAGGCCAGGTGCCTGCCACACTGACTGTCGACACACAGGCTGTCTGTCTGTGGATGGCGCTTGACGGACCTCTGTCCGCCACCGTTGTCCGTAAGATGGGTGCCCTGCTTCATGTGCCGCTCAAGCAGAGGGCACTTCCCAGCCAGACCTACCTTGCCAAGCAGATTGTGCAGGTGGTCGTGCGTCACTCCGGAACGTCGAATGCAACCTATCAGCTGCAGCATCTCATGTACGGCATGCTGGCTAGCCAGTGGGGACAGCCCGTTGCCATGGACGCCATGCTGTCGCATGAAATCGCCAAAGTCGTCGACACCCTGCGTGCCGGCCAGTACAAGGATAATTTTTCCCTTGCCCAGATGGCTGCCATTTCCCATATGCCTATGGAAACCTTCCGTAAGCGGTTCGTCAGTGAGGTAGGCATGCCGCCTCTCAGTTATGTTCTTCACTGCAAGATGGAACGCGCCAAGGAATTGCTGCGGGATCAGAATTACTCCGTTCGTGAAGCCGGGGCTGAAGTCGGCATGAAGGATCCCTATCACTTTTCCAAGCAGTTTAAAAACATTGTCGGAATCTCTCCATCCACGTTTATGAAGCAGGCTCAGGACCCGGCTCTGGCAGGAACAAAGAAACACCGCTCCACCAGAAAAAAAGGATGATTTTCCGGGGTATATTTCAGAACAGCGGACATATAACAGTCCGCTGTTCTGTTTTTATGAAACAGCAACTGCCTGCCACTAAAGCATCTGAATAAAAGAAAGTCCCGGTCAGGTTATTCACCTGACCGGGGCATGTGACGCAGTTCCAGTCACCGATCATCTGAAATCATCAAATGATTCCGGCAAGGTCGCTGCGGATCACGCAATACGTCTTGTGTCACTCTTCCCGAAGGATGATCTTTCCATCCTCGATACTTTCAACCGTAGCAAGTGACAATACCTTAAGTCCTTCCGCCCGGAGTCGCTTTCCGCCCTCCTGGAACCCTTTTTCCACACAGACAGCAGCACCCACAACATGGCAACGTGCCTGTCTTGTTATGCTCAGAAGGCCTTCTATTGCTTCACCATTTGCAAGGAAGTCGTCCACAATCAGAATCTGAGAACCTTCCGGCAGAAAACTACGGCTGACGCGGACAGAATTCATCTGTTTGTGGGTAAATGAATATACATCAGCTGCATATACATCATTCCCAACATTCACATGGTCACCTTTTTTGGCAAACACAACCGGAATGTTTCCAAATGCCTGCGCTGTT
>CACYNZ010000487.1 GCA_902775835.1 uncultured Eubacteriales bacterium
TGCAGGAAAGCGGCCGGAGGGAATGGCGGAATATTCCGGAAACATACTGGAACAGAGCTCTGGATGAGCTCGGCATTCCCTGATGCCCTGCATATTCGGACAGAAAAGGACCCGTATGCGCGATGCATACGGGCCCTGCTTTTTTTCGGGGATCAGGCAGCGTCTGCCGGTGCTTCTTCGGCGCTGGAGCCGGGCAGGTCGGTCTTTTCCACGCCTTCGCCGTAGATGGTGAGCCAGTCATTGGCCATGGAGAAGGGCGTCCAGCCCTCTTTCTCCACCTCGGCATAGAAACCGGCGGCCTTGGTTTCGCTGCCGTATTCGCGGACTGTGTCATCGCACACGACCAGTACGCCCATGGCCGGGTGATCCGGATTGCCCTCGGCATAGTTGAGCATGGAGAAATCGCCGGAGCTGTTGCCGAAGGCCAGGACCGGGCGCTTTCCGATCTCGCGGGCAATGGCGGTGGGCTTGCCGGACTTGCCGCATTCGATCTCATTCAGCGGGCCGGTGAGCACGATGGACTCATCCCTGCCCATATTGTACTCGTCGGCCACTGTGCCGTTGCTTCCGGAGGCGGCATACACCACGTCGGTAGCCACCACGTGATCCATGGGGATGCCCAGGCGCTCAACTAGCCCGCGCACGACCTCGCGCTCGCAGGCGGAGACCATCCAGATGTCATAGCCGCAGGAGCGCAGGAAATCGATCACTTCCAGCATGGGCCTGTAGAAGGACTGACCGTAGGTCATGCCCGAGAAGCCCACCGCGTCCACCGTGTCGGCGAAACTGGCCACATAGGCGCGGAACACCTCGGGGGTCAATCCGCTGAAAGCGGAAGCGATCAGGTCGTTCTTGGTGAGGCCCGCCGGATCATAGTGTTCGCCGGTGGCATAGGCGTGGTCCCGCATTTCCTGCATGGACGCGCGCTCCTCCTCGGTGGCCGCATACGTGGGATCGTCCAGCACGCGGTACATGGTCAGACAGCTGTCCACATAGATGGGGGCCTTTTCGCAGAGGATGGTGCTGTCCATGTCAAAAGGACCTCCGGCCCGTACAGGAACTGACTGCCGACCACAAACCAGAACTCATAGTCTCGAAGCATACACATGACCTCCGTTTGTTTTGTCAATGGGTTTTACCCTAGCGTGACATCAAGAAACATCATCAGGACAAAGCCCAGCGAAAAGGCAATGGTACCCCAGTTGGAATGCTTTCCCTCGGACATTTCGGGAATGAGTTCCTCCACCACGTACATCATGGCGCCCGCGGCAAAGGAAAGCAGGTAGGGCATGACCGGGACCACCTTGCTGGCGGCCAGAATGGTCACGGCAGCGGCAATGGGCTCCACAATGCCGGAAAGAACGCCGAAGAGGAAGGTGCGGCCCTTGCTCATGCCCTCGCCCAGCAGCGGCATGGACACAATGGCGCCCTCCGGGAAGTTCTGAATGGCAATACCCAGGGCAAGGGCCAGCGCGCCGGCACCGGTGATGCCGGCATTGCCGGAGAGAAAGCCCGCGTAGACGACGCCTACGGCCATGCCCTCCGGGATATTGTGCAGCGTGACGGCCAGGATGAGCTTGGTGGTGCGTCTGAGGCCGGTCTTCGGGCCTTCATCCTGGTTGTTGAAGTGCATGTGCGGCGTGACCTCGTCCAGAAGCAGCAGGAAGCCCACACCGATGAGAAAGCCGACGGCGGCGGGCAGGAAGGACAGGGTGCCCATGGACTCGCTGCTTTCCAGGGCCGGCTGCAGAAGGCTCCAGAAGGAAGCCGCGACCATGACGCCTGCGGCAAAGCCGGTCAGGATTTTCTGCAGCTGACCGGATATGTTTTTCCTGAGCACAAAGACCATGGCGGCACCGAGGCTTGTGCCGAAAAAGGGAATCAGAACGCCGAGCACCGTATTCATGTCAGCAGACATCCTCCTTTGAAAAAAATAGGCCGGGAACCGGAAAGGCCGGAAGCGTGCGCCGGGCACGCTTCCGGCAGAAAACTTTATCCGAACAGGACTTCGTTCATGATCTGCTCCAGCAGTTCCTGTCTGCCGGACTCGGGCACTGCGGGCTTCTTCATGGCTGCGGCACAGTCGGCCAGTTCTTCCAGGCTCGTGGAGAAGCTGCGGATCTTACGGCCGATTTCCGTGGTGCTGTAGCTTATAATCCCAGGCGATGAGGTCATACTTGTCCCGGAAATGCCGGTAGAATGTGGCACTGGAATACTCGCAGTTTTCCGCGATTTCCCGGACCGTGATCCGTTCAATGTATTTCTCCATGGCAAGTTCACGGAAGGATTCGGCGAGCACTTCCCTGGCTGTCATCCGCTTCATATGGCAACTTCCTTTACATTTCGGCTCATGCCGGGCTTTCCGGCGCTTCTGCGGCATGCACTGTTACGGCAGGCAGCGTCTGAATCAATTAGTCATGGGTAATTATACACGAAAAAAGATGCACTGGGTATGGCTGAGCGTATCATCATGGATTTGGCTGTTACTGGCAGAGTACATGGAATACGTGCTGTACCGGATACAGAAAAATCCCATCCATGGCGGCAGGCTGCCTGGGAATGGCAGACAGCGGTGGATGGGACGTTTTCTGAGCGGTTTACTTTCCGGAACGCCCGAGCCGGCTGAACCAGCGGAAG
>CACYNZ010000488.1 GCA_902775835.1 uncultured Eubacteriales bacterium
GACTGTTCGGCGGACAGCTGATTGCCTGGATTCATGTAATCGGTGCCATAGCCGCCCAACGCTATACCCACACATCCGTCACCACAGTCTGTGTGGATCATCTGAACTTCCTGAAACCGGCCTTTCTTGGTGATACGGTTGTCCAGGAGGCCTTTGTCACATGGACAGGGCGTACATCCCTTGAGGTCCGGGTAGACACCTATGTTGAAAGCCTGGATTGTCAGCGTGAGCTGACGAACCGTGCCTATCTTGTATATGTTGCACTGGATGAACATGATCAGCCATGCAGCGTGCCAGAACTCATTCCGGAGACCACAGAAGAAAAGCTTGAATATGCTGCTGCAGAAGAGCGCAGGAAAATCCGCCTGAGCAGAAAAGCATGACGAAAACGAGCAAGGAGTCATCTATGGAAAAGCTGACAAGCCTGAAGAACCCAAAAATCCAGTTCTGGCGTTCTCTGCATGAAAAGAAAGCCCGTGATGAGAGCCACTGTTTTCTTGTGGAAGGCACACGGTCAGTGCAGGATGCACTGCATTCCGGATTTCAGATGGAAGCGCTTCTGATAAGTGAAGAGTATACGCTGCCCATCCCTGCCGAAAACACAGTGCCCGAATACCTGGTACCGGCTCATGTGCTGGCTTCGGTCTGCGACACCAAGACCCCGCAGGGAATCTGCGCAGTCATGCGCCAGAAATTGCAGCCCGTCACCGGCCCACATCTGGTTGCCCTGGACAGTCTGCAGGATCCCGGGAATGTAGGAACCATTCTTCGGACTGCTGATGCAGCAGGCCTGGATGGTATTCTGCTCAGCCGGAACTGCCCTGACCTGTACAGTCCGAAAGTACTTCGGGCAACCATGGGCAGCATCTTCCATCTGCCTGCAGAAACACCGTCACACCTTCCGGACAGGCTCCGGGCACTGCGTGCAGAGGGATATATGCTGCTTTCAACCGAGCTCGGCGGTGAACCTTTCTTTTCCTTCTCGCCCGGAAACAGTAAATGGTGTCTGATCATCGGCAATGAAGGAAACGGTGTTTCCGGGGAAGTCCGAGCCCTTGCAACCCATCATCTCACCCTGCCCATGCGTGGAGGCGCTGAGTCACTCAATGCCAGTATCGCTGCAGGAATCATGATGTATGTACTCATGCAGAAAGCCTCACCATTCATCTGACACCAATCCATTCCATATGGATGCCTGTTCCGGCATGATACAGTTGTGATTGACGGGGTTCTCTGCCGGTTGTATAATGCCCATGACATCTGAACAGTCGGTGTATCTGCATAGCGATATGCGGTGCCGGGTATTATGCCCTGCATCATAGGAAGACGGATGAGAGTTCCGCGCTGTCCCAGCAACCGTGAAGCGGACCAAAGCACAATGATATCACTGCGTTAAGCGGGAAGATGTGCCAGTAGGATGAAGCTAAGCCGGGAGACTTGTTTACACCGTATGAACGCTCCCCTGGGGGTGGGTTGGCTATGGAGTCACTGCGTCTGCAGGTCTTTTTAGTGTTCCTCCGGGGAGGAACACTTTTTGTGTTTCTTCCCTCTAGAAGGATACCGTCTCTGCTGTTCCGATGATTCAGAACATAAGGAGGAAAACCCATGAACCACAGACTACTTTCACTCGTACTCGCTCTGGCACTTGTATTTCTCGCCATACCTTCAATGGCCGAAGAAAGCATTACCGTCACAGACATGATGGGGCGCGAAATCACCCTTGAGAAACCGGCAACCCGGATCGTCGCTCTTACAGCCGCTGACTGTGAAATTCTGTGTGCGCTCGGCTGCGAAGAAGCGCTGGTAGGTCGCGGTACCTACTGTGATTACCCGGAGTCCATTCTTGCGCTTCCGGAAGTCAATTCCGGTGCAGAAACCAACTACGAGCAGATCATTGCCCTCGCGCCTCAGGTTGTGCTGATGGGGACCATGGCACAAAGCACAGAGCAGGTCGAGCAGCTGGAAAATGCAGGAATTCAGGTACTCATTTCTGATGCACAGAATATCGAAGGCACATACACTTCCATCCGTACCATCGGGAAACTGATGGGCAAGTCCGAAGAAGCAGAAGCCCTGGTTGCTGATATGCAGAGCACATTCCAGTCTATCAGCGAGCATGCGGAAAACACCGGGAAAACCGTGTATTTTGAGGTTTCCCCTCTCCAGTGGGGACTCTGGGCCGCAGGCCGGAATACTTTCATGGATGAACTGGCCACCATGTGCGGACTGACCAATGCCTTTGCAGATGTTGATGGCTGGGGACAGATTTCTGAAGAGCAGGTGCTGGAACGGAATCCTGACTATATCGTGACTATCAGTATGTATTTCGGTGAAGGCCCGACTCCTGTCGAAGAAATCAAGAGCCGTACAGGCTGGGAGCAGCTGACAGCCGTACAGCAGGATCAGATTCTGAATGCGGACTCCAATGAAATCTCACGTCCCGGCCCCCGTCTGAAAGATGCAGCCATCACGCTTTACAATTTTGTGTACGGAGAAGATGCAGTTGAACCTGCAGCCTGATAAATCCCTTTGCCAGGGGATGCCAATGGCATCCCCTGGCTTTTTTCAGAGGTTTGTATGCATGATAAACGTCATATTTCCGGTCCTCTGCTGATCGTTG
>CACYNZ010000489.1 GCA_902775835.1 uncultured Eubacteriales bacterium
CGTCTGTAGACAGTCCGGGATTGTACTTGGGATATACATCCACATTCAGGGTGTAGACCGAGTAAATAAAATTGGAAAAATTCCCGGTGATCAGGTACCAGAGGCAGAGCACTGCCCAGGGAGCGAGGATGATGAGTATGAGATTCCGGTCTTCCCGGATGATGCTTTTCCGGACGGCTTTTCTGTCCTGCACAGGGGTTTCCCGCTCAATCAGGAAAATCTGCCGCACAAGGACGCCGAAGGCCAGCACGGCAATGGAGAAGGCACTGGGGAAAACGCATCCGAAGGTCAGCAGAATGGAAAAGGAAATCCACAGGCAGGAAGAGATGGAAAGGTGCTTTGTGCGTTCGAAGCGTATAAGCTCAAGAAGGAGAATGACGTGCCCGATACCCGCCCAGTGTTCGGAGACAAGATTGGTGCCGAGATGAATCAGGCTGAGCTGCCCGATAAACAGGACGGGCATCAGAAGGAAAACGGGCCAGGGGATGTCCCGGCGCAGATGAAGATACATTCCGGTCCAAAGAAGAGACAGGGCAATATAAAAGCAGAACCGGTACATATTGTCATTGAGGGGATGAAAAAGACCGAACAGAGCGGCGAAGTAATAGGAAAAAGGCATATGCTGGGACAGGCCCACTTTGTAGACATCCAGTCCTCTGGCTACATTGTCGCCGAGATAGAAGACGTTGTTTTCATCCATGAAATACTCTGCGGGCAGCATGGTCAGATAGAAAGCCCCGGCACACAGGAAAATCAGCAGGGCACAGAGGCATATCTGCCAGATAGGTGTTTTTCTGCAGGCATTCGTCATCTGTATGATTCCTCCCCTGAACACGGCACATGCGAACACATGTCCTGGCCGGCCATGGTATCAAGATCAAGATTATGAAGGCTGTTGAATATGTTTTTCTCCAGATCGGGATTCCCGGTTTTCAGGCGGGCGATAAGCTGCCGGATCTCCTGCTGTTCAGGAGATACCTTCTCCCAGCCAAGAGGAAGGGATGGAAAGAATTTCTGCTGCCAGGAGGCTATATCCTCGCGCCTGATATCGAACAGGGGCCGGATCACCCGATAGCCGGAACCGGCACGGGAACGGGGGAGAACACCGCGGATTCTGCCGGCATTGAACAGCTGATCCAGCAGATATTCCACGGTATCCTGACTCGTCCATGGCAGAGCGATGGATACATCAGGGGCCGGCGGGGGAGGAGCAGAACAGACATCCGGGAACAGGGGCGCAAGCTCATCTGCAAGCGGCTTGCTGTCGGAGAAAAACAACAGGCGGAAAGGAAAATCACTGTGGTCGTGAAGCTGGGAAAGCATAAGCGCCATAAGGACCGTATCTGCCCGGGAACTGAGAGGAACACATACCGTTTCGTCAGGACGGATTGCGGCGCAGGTTTTTATCACATGAATCATGGGGCGCCACAGCTTTCTGCGCTGCTCCACAAGAAAGCCGTGGGTGCAACGTGCAAGTATGTCAGTATCCATTTCAGGGCGTCTTCCTTCATAGAATTAATGCATTTCTGCATTGCTTAGGATAACACGATTGACAGCATTTGAGAATATGCATCTTACCGGGCACATATTGTACAGAATATACACACATGGAAGTTGGCAAATATTTTCCAAATCGATCTGAAAACAGGGGAAAAGCACAAATACATGTTGACATATAAAACACGAGGGCATAAAATACACACGTATATTCAGCCGGAAAGCCGAATATATGTACCTGGAAAATCCTGAGGAAAGCGGGCCGAACATGGGACGCAACCGGAATTCGATTCTTCTTCGGGCCATTTTAGCTGCGGCGGCTTTGATCATCCTTCTTGTTGGCGGATATATCGTTGGCCGCAGGCTTGAAACGTCCGGACATCCTGAAGAGCGCTCAGTGATGACTGAGGGCTTCGGACAGTATGAAGAGTGGATTGTGGACGGGCGGACGTACTACAAGCGGACCGGAATCACCAACCTGCTGATCATCGGGGTAGACCGGGATACCACCCAGGAATTGGGTTCATATCGAAATGGCGGTCAGGCGGACTTCCTGCTGCTGCTCTCCATTGATCATCAGAACAATGAGATCCGTCAGCTGCAGATTGACCGTGACACCATTGCTGAAGTTCCTGTGCTTTCCATTTTCGGACGGCCCTCGGGCTCGAAAAGAATGCAGATCTGTCTGAGTCATGCCTATGGCGCTGACCAGGAGGCCTGCGGGGCTAACACAGTGGAAGCGGTGGAAAAATATCTCACCAAAGTGGATGTGGATTTTTTCCTCGCACTGGATTATTCAGCCATCGATGTGCTCAATGATTTGCTGGGTGGTGTAACTGTAACCCTCAGTGAAGACTTCAGCCATTTGGATCCTGAGATGAAGCAGGGGACAACGCTTACGCTTCATGGACATCAGGCGGAACTGTTCGTCCGGTCCAGAATGTCTGTAGGCGACGGCACCAATGCATCCCGACAGATGCGGCAGAGAATGTGGATGAACGGGGCCATGGATCTTCTCAAACAGAAGCTGAAGTCGGATGCCGCGTTTGGAGACCAGCTGCGTGATGCGCTGGGAGATGGACTGATTACGGATGCAGCACGTGGCCGCATTCTCAATGAG
>CACYNZ010000490.1 GCA_902775835.1 uncultured Eubacteriales bacterium
GACATGGCTTATCCCTCCTGCGTGGTCGGCTCCACGATCTTCATCGTGAAGGTGGTCTCGGCATAGCCATCAGCCTTTAGGGTGAAATACTTTTCACCGGTCAGGTATTCTTTCTGCTCGGCCTTGATGTACAGCACAAAGTCGCCAGCGGAAAGGTCAAGGGTAGTCGCTTCGGCTGCGTCATCCGCAGACAGCGTAACACTCGCGCCGGTATCGTCGGTGAACTTCACGCCCACGACAGATCCAAGGCCCGTGCGAACACCAAAGCCCAGCCACTTATGCTTGCCCCAGGTCTCCCCGTGGTTCGCGTCGGCCAGTTCACTGACCTTGCAGTTGAGGGTAATGGTGATCTCCGTGCCGTCGATCGTCACAGTGGCATGACCGCTGTTGGCAGCAGTTTCACTGGTCGGCATGGCAGCTGGCGTCGGACAAGCCAGGACAGACACATTCCAACTGTCCGGAACCATGATTCCGGCGTTTTTTAGCCCTATGAGAAGAGCGTTGAAGGCATCCTTCACATCCTTCACCTGGTTTCCGGTTACGGGTTCCTGGTTCGCGGCACCGGGGAATCCTGCAATACTGCCGCCTTCCTCGAATACCAGTTTGCCGCCGATATGGGTGACTTCGCCGCCCTGCTCGGTATAGTTTTTCGCGTTATAGCTCATAACTCAGCACCTCCAATGCTGGAAGGGAGCCGCCCATTACAGACGGCTCCCATGGTCGTTGGGGGATCAGGCCTTCACAGCCAGACACTTCATGGCCTCAGCCAGCACCAGACGGCCATCCACGCGCTGGGTAGCGCGGAAACCAACCTGGCCGGTAGCAGCATACAGCTCATTCAGGCGCTGGAAGGAACGGCCCTGACGGTCAGCGATCCAGTAGGACTTGAAGTCGCCGAACAGGATCACCTTGTTTCCGGAGTCGATTTCCGGCATGAAGGGAGAAGTCACCAGGCGGTAGTTCAGCAGGGTGTCCGGCTGACCTTCCTTGAGGCCCGGCTGCCAGAGGTACTGGCCCTGACCATCCTTCAGTTTCCGGAGGGCCTTCAGGGTGCTGTCATTCAGCAGGAATACGGCCTTCTTCCGGTACACACTCTTGATAGAGTGGATCAGATCGAAGATCTCATCCGCAGTCGGCGTGTTTCCATTGGTGGTAACACCAATGCCTGCACCGTTCGTGGCATGCAGCAGACCCGTGGGCTTACCGGTGCCATTACCGGTGATGAAGGCTTCCTCTTCGGCAGCACCGATCCGGCGGGCAAACTCAGCAGCAATGTAGCTTTCAATGTTGAAAACACTGTCCTGCAGAAGTTCGTCGGAAACCTTGATCATGGTGGCCACCTTGTGAGCGCCGATGGTAATCTGACCGAAGGTGTCATCACTATCGGGGATCGTACCTTCTTCATCCACCCAGGAGGCAGTGCCGTGGGAAGCCACCAGCGGGATCTTCCGATCGCCGGAACTGGTCTGGATGACAGTGCACAGCGAACGGAGAACGTTCTCCTCCTCGAGGCCCTGCACCAGGGTGCGTTCGTACTCATCCGGTACGAGATAGCCGCCTTCGGAGTCGGTGCCAACCTGCAAGGCGTTCATCACACCCGGAGTGGCGACCCGATTCCGGATCATGCCCCAGAAAGCAGTCTTGTACTCATCGGAAGCACGGCCCTGCTTCTGGGCAGTGGGGGCAACGGGACGGGAAACCAACGGCGCAGCGGTCGGCTGATCCATCTCACGATCAATCGCAGCCTGACGCTCAAGCCGGTCAATTTCCTTGCCGAGAGCGACTACATCGGCCTCCATCTTCTCGTAGGTCGCATTGTCCTCGGCGGATACGGTGCCATCTTCGGCACGATGGGATTCCAGGAACGCTTTGGTCTCGTTCCACAGATTGGCGCGTTTTTCGCGCAGGGCAAGAATCTGATTCATAATGAAAATCCTCCTTTATCATTTCAAAAGCGACAGCCTTTTCTCAAGGTCTGCCGCTTTCACTCGGTTGTCAGGGATAACAGGTTCGGGTTCCTCGGGGGTTGGTGTCACATCAGGCAGGTGCTCAGGTTCCTCCTTCACCACGTTCTGCGGTTTCGGCATGGACGCGATCACCCGGTTCATGAGACAGGCCGCAGCGGATTTCCGCTCAAAGGTGTAGGCCGCCATGTCATCAGGCAGGTCTTCCGCACCGGTGTACAGGACTTCATCGCAGAAGCCGAGTTCCTTGGCTTTCAGAGCGTTCATCCACGTTTCACTGTCCATGAGCTGGGAGATCTTATCCCGGCTTAGTCCAGTCTTGATGTGATAAGCTGTGATGATAGACTCTTTTACCTCATCCAGCAGCTGGATGGCTTTCCGCATCTCTTCCGTATCGCCCATGGCCATCGTGAATGGATTGTGGATCATCATCAGACTGGTGGGGCTCATAGTCACGTGTGTGCCAGCCATCGCAATGACGGAAGCTGCCGAGGCTGCCATACCGTCAATCTGGATGGTCACATCACCGGGATAATCCATGAGCATGGTGTAGATCTGGCTGGCCGCGATGCAGTCGCCGCCCGGGGAATTCAGATGAATGGTGATGGGGCCGTTCCCTGCGAAAAGCTCCTCCTTGAACATGGCGGGCGT
>CACYNZ010000491.1 GCA_902775835.1 uncultured Eubacteriales bacterium
GATGCACATAGTCATATCGGGCTGGACGGATACGGTGGACCTACGGGAAGCACCTATGACTATAATGAAATGAATGATATCTGCTGTCCGCAGCTGAGGGGCATGGACAGCTATTACGCGATGGATGCGGC
The DNA here is from genome assembly GCA_902775835.1 of uncultured Eubacteriales bacterium. Next base: position 132 of record CACYNZ010000491.1, read on the forward strand.
CATTCCCATGGCGCTGGCTGGCGGCGTGACCACTGTGGCTGCAGGCCCGGGCTCGGCAAACGTGCTCGGCGGAACCTTCCTGGCCGTGAAAATGCATGGGAAAACTGTGGAAGAAGCCATGATCTCCCCGGCGGTTGCCATGAAGTGCGCTTTCGGCGAGAATCCGAAGCGCTGCTACAAGGACAAGTGTGACTCGGCCCGTATGACCACGGCAGCAAAGCTCAGGCAGACGCTGTTCGAGGCCCGGGATTACATGCTTCGCAAGGAAGCGGCGGAAGGGGACATCACCAAGCAGCCCAAGTTTGATATGAAGATGGAAGCCCTGATCCCCGTACTGAAGCGTGAAATACCGCTGAAAGCCCACGCGCACCGCAGCGATGACATTATGACCGCCATACGGATCGCCAGGGAGTTTGATCTGAAGATCACCATTGAGCACTGCACGGAAGGCCATCTGATCGTGGAGGAACTGAAAAAGGCCAATGTTCCGGTGGCCGTGGGTCCCACGCTTACCAACGCCTCCAAGCTGGAGCTTCTCAACAAGTCCTGGGAAACGCCCGGCGTGCTCGCTGCGGCCGGTCTGCAGGTCTCCATTATCACGGATGCTCCCGTCATTCCCCAGCAGTATCTGCCGCTGTGCGCGGGGCTTGCCGTGAAGGCTGGCATGGATCCCTTCCTGGCGCTTCAGGCCATTACCATCAATCCCGCAAGGCATATCGGCGTGGAGGACCGGGTGGGCAGCCTGGAAGCCGGAAAGGACGCGGATATCGTGCTCACTGACGGGGATCCCATGGTCAGCAGCACTGTGGTAAAGAAAGTCATGCTGGACGGTCAGATCCTGGTGGGCTGAGCGGAAGGTGAGGATTTGTGATGCCTGCATGGCTGCGAAAACTGTTTTACAGAAATAGAACGGAAGGTCAGCCGGGCATGATCCGGGAAAGGTGCCGGGTATGCGGAAAAACCTATACGCTCCCGGAAAGCGTTCAGCACTGGCCGGGCATATGCCAGGAATGCAGGGCAGGATACCGGACGAGTGAGCAGATCACAAGGGTCTGCCGGGCGTGCGGAAAAAGCTTCACGTTCCTGTCAGCTGTAAGGCGGTGGCCCAAATACTGCGAAGCGTGTCAGGCAAAGCGGCACAGGGGACAGAAATCGCAGGGAAAGCCGATATAAGGAAAAGGAGTCCGGGCATGCTCTGAAATGACTTTCCGGGCATGCGGTCAGGGAATGGAACTGCAGGGTGGACCGACATGTCATCTGAAAACGGCATCTGCGCTTTTCATATTGAAAGAATTGCTCCTGTTCACCGCGGACAGGGAAAACGAAAATGACATTGGTAATATAGGAAACAGCGCGCGCCAGGTCTGCCTGGCGCGTGTTTTCAATGCGGAACATGCAAGAATACAGCCAATGGAGCAGAGAAAACCGGACCTTCCGGAATATCATGGCTTTTGCGGATATGTGTAAGCCGCTCAGCATAACAAAAGCCGGAAGGCGGCTGCTGCATCAGCGTCTTCCGGCGGATAATCAGCTTTTTCCCTGACGGATTCTGGAATAAAACTCCTGTGGTGTAAGGCCGCTGTTGCTGCGGACAAATGCCCTGTAGAAGCCGGTATAATCGTTGAAACCGCTCTGCTTGGCAGCATCTCCGGGCGTCATGCCGCGGTGCATGAGAATCTCAGACTGCAGAAGGCGCTTGGAGAGGATGTACTGATGGACGGAGATATTGGTATAGCTCTTGAATTTGTGGAGAAGTGTGTATTTGCTGAGATAGAACTGCTCCGCCAGGCTGTCGAGGGAAAGCGGCTCCTGAATATGGTCATTGATATAGCGGATGACATCGCTCATGCGGTCCGGCGGCCTTGGAGAAAGAACATGCTTGTCCTGAATGGTTTTACATGTGAGCAGGGAAAGCATATGGATCCGGCAGTAATTCATCGTCTGCGACAGCGGGGAGGAAAGATCCTTTTCCGCGAGGATTTCATCGATCAATTGTACAAACCGTTCGCCGCTGCTTTCCGCGTGATAGGAATAATGTCCGAGGGATGCGGCAGAATCCAGCATCTGCAGGATGTCGACACGGTCTTCGGACAGTTCGGCCAGCATTCTGCGGGTTACATAGAAATAGGCACGCTCATAGGGTTCCGTGGGATCGAGCATCATGAGTCTGTGAATGATGCCGGGAGGAAAGATGAACAGATCCATGGGGTGGATATCATAGCTCTCATCCTCGATGATCATCTGTCCCTTGCCACGGATGAAGAGATAGATTTCAAAGTGCGGGTGCATATGAAAAGAGGGCGTAATCCAGCCGGTATCCAGGTTGTGTCTGCAGGAATACTCAGCGCCTTCCTGGATGTCGTTGGTCTCATTACGCAGCAGGTGATCCTGATTAATCATGGCATCCTCCGGACTGGTGGTTCAATTTTTGCCATAATAACGCAACTTTTGCAATAAATCAAGCAAGTCTGTCAATTGTG
>CACYNZ010000492.1 GCA_902775835.1 uncultured Eubacteriales bacterium
TCACACGGTTCCCCAGGGAAGCGCCCAGCGTCAGTATGAACGGGAAGGCAATAACCTGTATGCAGGAACATATGACGGCGGCAGCATTGCCTATATCCTTCCGTCTCTGGTGGGCTTTCATGCGTCTGGCGCATCAGCATTCCCGGAAGCTTCCGGTCTGCTGATTTCAGAAGCAAAATGGAATTTCAGAGTCCGGGATATGGGCGGGGACGGATCTTTCCGGCTCTCGCTTGTCACAGGCGACTGGAATACATCCACTGTAACATATAACAACCGACCGGGTCTGTCATCCTCCGTCTTTGCGGATGTAAAGCTGCATAAAGGATGGAACGAAGTGGATGTGACCAGGCTGTTTTCCGCATGGTTCAATGCGATGGACCAGAAGCGGAATTACGGCATTGCCATCACATCCTCAACATCATGGGCAAACATCCAGTCCTCTGACATTCTTCCCAGGTCGGAGCGGATGAACTTTTCTGCATCCTATTACACAGGCGTTGCGGCACCTTCCGTTCAGGCATCGGCCGGCGGGTATGGCGTCAATTCACAGAGCGGCTGGGTGGATCTGTCCTGGAATGCTGTGCCGGGTGCTTCCGGGTATCTGCTGGGCATCTATAACGGAAAAACATATGAATACCACAGTCTGGGAAATGTGCGAAGCTTTACCACCCGCGGAAAAAAACTGTGGCCGACGGATGAGGAAACTGCCGCAGGTTCCTTTGCTCTGCACTGGGACGGCTCAGGACAGGAACTGCCGAATATTCCGCGCAAAGGCGTCTCCGATCTGAATTATTACTTCCGCGTCCTGCCTGCCAATGCCTGCGGTCAGGTTGCGGACAGCAGTACAGCCGGCACTGCGGGCATTATCCTTCCGGACACAACTCCTCCCAGTCAGCCTGCAACACTCAGTGTCAGCCCGGCTTCCTGGAGCAATGCAGAAACAAGAACGGTGACGTGGGCAGGGGTTACCGATATGCCTTCGGGCAGCTCCAGTCTTGGAGCGGGGCATATTCAGTATGTTCTGAACCCGGAAGGAACAGATCAGGCGGCATGGGAATGGCAGAATACAGACTCCAATACTGCCAACGGTTCGTTTGAACTTTCAGCGATCGGCCTTGAAGACGGAATCCATGCATTGTATGTGCGCGGGATCGACGCCAATGGAAACTATGGTCTGGCAAAAGGTGTGGAGATTCCGGTGGACAGAACTCCGCCGAGCGCGCCGGCAGCGGTGACCATCCTGCCGGACGACTGGACAAAAGAAAACGAAGCTGTGCTGACATGGACATCTGTTTCCGACACCAATGATCTGCTGCGGGTGGAGTATGCGGTGGACACAGGTGCATTCACGGATACAGGCCTGAAGGATCAATCCTATACCGGCTTTGTGTTCGACATTTCTTCCCTCGTGGACGGTGAGCATACTGTTGCTGTCCGCGGCGTGGATATCGCCGGGAATACAGGCGCGGCTCAAACTGTCCCGCTCAGGATCGACCGCAGCGCACCGACACTGACAGCCTCAGCACTGGATCCTGTATCCTGGACAGATGCAGACAGCGTGAACCTGACATGGGAAGGTGCGGGGGATGCTTACAGCGGTCTTGCAGGCATGTCGTATCAGGTCGATGACGGAACAGCCGTTCCTCTGACAGCCGCTGAGAACGGACAGCAGACCATTGATATATCCAATCTGGCGGATGGCACCCATACCGTTGCACTGACGCTGGCGGACGCGCTGGACAACGTGAAAACGGTCCATCATACACTGTTCGTCGACCGGACAGCACCGGAGACTGAACTGACAGCACCGCAGAATGGAGATGTTGTAACAGGCGTCCTGGAGGTCTGGGGAACCGTAAAAGACCGTTCATTATCTGACTGGACGGTCACTGCAAAAGGCTCCTCAGGGAAGACCGTAACCGTTGTATCGGATATGGAGGAAAAGGACGCGCAGCAGCTCGGTGTGCTGGATACCGGAATGTTTGCCGATGGAGAAACCATCGAAGTGGTTCTGACAGCCCATGATTTGTCCGGCCATGAAAGCACCGTCAAGGGTGTTTTTCTGAAAGCGGATCACAGTGCCAGACCTGTTCCGGCAGATGTCACCATCACTGCCCCATCTCAGGGAGAAGTGATTGCGGCAGCTCATAAGGAAGCGGCATATACCATTGGATATGCCGGAGCGGAAGCGGAGAACAGGGTGATATCAGATGGTCAGCCTGCAGGCAGGGCTGCGGGGATGAAATACAATCTGTATCCCATCCTCTGTCCGGAGAATTCTGTTCACAGCCTGTCGGTGCTTTCCAAAGCGGCGGACGGCACGATGCACTATTCACAGGGCATGGCATCCATGCTTGTCATCTCGGACCTGTTTGCTGAAGCGGGCAGGATTGAGGCACAGAACGGAGTTGCACTGTCCGCAAAAGGCGCGGAAGCCGTGGAAGAAACGGGTACCATCACATCAAAGACTTTCACCGTGTCCCGCCCCATGCTGGCCGTCCGCCTGCATACGGTATGTCAGCCTGCAGGCCGTGTTTCCTGTGAATACAGCACAGATCACGGCGCCAGCTGGCATCCTCTGGAGGAAGCCAATGGGAACTGCTGGTA
>CACYNZ010000493.1 GCA_902775835.1 uncultured Eubacteriales bacterium
GGCCGCGTCGATCTGCTCGTCCGTCATGGAGGACAAACCGTCAAAAAGAAGATGCCATCCCGCGGACTCGAAGACATTGCCTGTCACATGGCCGTCCTTTCGCACATAATAACTGAGCTCCGACACCGGATCCTCCGTTTCATCCGTAATTCCGTGCTTTGCAAGCACCCTGGAGTTCACCCAGACACTGTGTCCTTCTCCCTCCAGGATCAGCAGCTCTCTGTCCGGACAGATGGCATCCAGATCTTCCTTTGTGAGGAGCTCCCCCTTCAGGTTTTTCCGCTCCAGGACAAATCTGTAACGCTCTTTCCCGGGATTGCTTTTCACATACCGGTCCATAAAGTCCAGGGCTTCCTGCCGGCTGGAGCACACAACATATTCTCCCATATCCATGTAGGTAAACCCGATGCCCGTCGTCACATGAACATGGCTGTCAATGATGCCGGGCATGATGAACTTCCCGCCGAGGTCCGTGACCTCTCCCTCATAGTCCGAAAGGCCGGCTTCGTCTCCCACATAGACAAATTTTCCGTCCTTCACCGCAAGGGCTGAGGCCATTGGCCTGTCCATGTCCGCCGTGAAGATTTTCGCGTTTTTAATAATACGATCTGCTTTCATCTTTAGTCTCCTTCTCACTAATTTATTCTTCTGTATATTCCGGCAAGGATGGCCCCGGAGATATTATGCCAGACCGAGAATATCGCCCCCGGAACCGTTGCCATGGCCATGCCGGGGAAAGCACTTGATGCCAGCGAAGTGGCAAGTCCTGAATTCTGCATCCCTATCTCTATTGAGACAGCCTTTTTTCTTGGCAGATCCATCTTAAACAGGCTTCCGATGAGATATCCGCATAAATATCCCAGCAGGTTGTGAAGGATCACGATCACAAATATGATTGCTCCCGTAGACAGTATCTTTTCGCTGTTGTGTGATACCACCGCCGCAACGATAAGACATATTGAGGTTACCGATACCGCAGGCAGGCAGTACCGGATTTTCTGAATGTGTTTCTCAAACAGCCTGTTGACGATAAGCCCCAGCCCGATGGGTATGATCACCACCTGGATGATGGACATGAACATGGAACTGATATCCACATCCACCGAGGTCCTCAGGTACAGATAGGTCAGCAGCGGTGTCAAAAAGGGCGCCAGCAGGGTGTTTATGCTTGTCATTCCGATAGAAAGCGCGGTATCCCCTTTTGAGAGATATGTGATGACATTGCTGGATGTCCCTCCCGGACAGGTCCCGACAAGGACCACCCCTGCAAAGAGCTCACTGCTCAGACCGAAGATCCGGCCAAGCCCGAACGCAAGCAAAGGCATTATGATGAACTGCGCCACACATCCGATCACGACATCCCGCGGCTGCAGGAAAACGACGGCAAAATCCGACAGCTTCATCGTCAGGCCCATTCCGAACATAATGATCATCAGAAGATAATTGATCCACTTTGTCTGTATCCACAGACATGTCCCCGGCAGAAACAATGCCAGCGCCGCGACAGCCAATACGATCCATGCCATATATTTTCCGACAAGATCACTGATCCTTTTCAAAGTTTCCTCCCGTTCAGGCCCTGTTAAACAGGCCGCCTTGCCCGCGTGTATAGACCCATTCGCCGCCTGTCATGGTGCCAAGCACCGGGGCATCCTGAATATGTTCCGGGTCACAGGCGGTAATGTCTGCACCAAGCACGACCAGATCCGCTTCCTTGCCGGCGGTGATGCTGCCAAGGCGGTCATCACACAGCAGCTGGTAAGCCTCATTCAGGGTGGTCGCTTCGATCATCTGCTCAATCGTGACTCTCTCCGCAGGATCATGCAGCGTATCCGGCTGGCCGGGAAGCTGGCGGATGACGCCCTTCTGCATGCCGATCAGCGGGTAGGCCGGATCCGTGACGGGGTAGTCGCTGGCGGAGGTCACAACAACGCCCGCATCAAAGAAGGACTTCATCGGAAGCTGATGTTCGGCGCGGTCCTCCCCCAGAACAGCTGCCATCATATTAAAATAGGCAGGTTCCATATCGAACCAGTGCGGATCCGTCACAGCTGTAATGCCCAGCCTTGCCATGCGGGGGATATCTGCCCGGTCCACCACCTGCAGATGCGTGACGGCATCCCGGAAATCATGGGATCCTGTCTGCTCCAGCGCCTTCTCCGCCGCATCCAGCGCCATGGCCAGCGCGCCGTCTCCGATCGCATGGACATGCACCGTGAAACCGAGCTCATGGGATCTGCGGAATACGTTTGTCAGGGTCTCCAGGTCAAAACGGAGCTGTCCTCGGTGCTGATGCTCTTTGGACCAGGGATCCGTATAGGGTTCCTTCAGGAAGGCAGTCGAAGGAGTTCCGGGCATGGTTCCATCCAGCTGAACCTTGATATTGCTCAGATCAAACATGGGCCCTTTCGTCTTTTTCCTGAGTTCTGCAGCATGCTCGATCTCTGCCATGGGATCGTGATTTTCCGCCTGGAAAACCTGGTATGCGGCGAAAATATGCATTTTCAGCTTTCCTTCCGCGTCCAGCTCATGGCATGCCAGGGCGGCATGATCCGTGCTGTCCCAGTTAATGATCGGATCCAGGACCATTGTCTCACCGTT
>CACYNZ010000494.1 GCA_902775835.1 uncultured Eubacteriales bacterium
CATATGTGCATTATACCCCCTGATGCACATGCTCTGCCAGATCATTTCCGCCCGGTCCATGCTCCGCAGCAGAAGCTGCCCGACCATCGGTCCCCACGCGTGGAAACGCACGCCCTTCTGTCCGGGCGCGCGCAGCGCGTACGCCTGTGTCAGGCGGTCAGTCTCCCGCAGCAGCACCGATATGTACCTGCAGATCAGCATGAACTCCGTCACGATTACAGACGGAACATGCAGGCAGCGGAGGGCGTCGCAGACGCCGTCCACCGATGTGGAGGCGATCAGAAGATAGGACGCGAGCACCGTCAGCACCCCCTTGACCATGAGCGTCACCATGGTCAGAACGCCGCCGGATACCGGAATGCCCAGAACGTTCAGCACCGGTGTCCTGTCAAAGAGCGGATTGAAGATGCCCACCACACAGACCAGGGGAAGCACGATCCGCAGCCTGCGCAGCGCGTCCCGGAAAGACAGGCCGCTGATCTCAAACAGCAGGAACGGATACAGCGCCATGCCCAGGACACCGGTCAGCTGGTACCCTCCATATGAGACCACCAGGACCAGGTACAGCACCGTCACCACAAGTTTCACAGCGGGATGTATGCGGTTTAAGAATGTATCGCGGCGCGACAGCTCATCCAGTTTCTCCAGGCTGCGCGCCGCATTGCTCATCTTGCTCATAGATTGTACTTCATTTCCGTTCCGTAACAGTAAGCACCGTCATTTATACAGTCTGCTCTTTCCTCCTGCTGCGGAAGAAACGAAATGCAAGCGCTATGACGATACAGATACCGGCCACCATAGCCGCGCCGGCAAGCCCGGACACAGTGGTGCCGAATGCGCTCTCAGAACCGGGGAATGCGTAATCCGGCAGTATGGAAACCGCGTTCTGCACCGACTCGGCCGCGGCGTAGGCACCACCCTCCGCAGTCAGCTCAGCGGTACCCGCGACCCGCTCCATCGCCCACTCCAGGCCATCCGGAAGCGCGGATGCAAACAGGGAGAGAACCCCTCCGACCACAGCGGCTGCCGCAGCCAGGATGCCGACGGTCTTCCCGAGGGAAAACCTGCCGTCGTCTGAGCGTGCCGGTTTCCCGATGCCCCACAGCAGCTGCGGCCGCGCATCCAGGATAAAGATCAGGACCGCTGCCGTGATCAGGCCTTCCACGAGGCCGATCACCAGGTGGATCGGCTGCATGGCAGCAACGAACACACGAAACGGCAGCTCGGTCACGCCGGAAAGCAGCGTCTCCATCACCACGGAGAACGCACCCATCTGCAGCGTGATCACGCTTCCCAGGATTGAAGCGATCGCGATCTTCTTCCTGTCGGCTCCGTTCCTCATGATCGGCTTCCAGATCAGGAGTGCCCCGACAAAGCATCCGTAAAATGCCATGTTCCAGATATTGCAGCCCAGGGCCAGAAGGCCTCCGTCCGCGAAGAACAGGCACTGGACCAGCAGGACGCCGATCATGGTCAGGAATCCTGCCCACGGTCCCAGGACCGCGGACAGCATCAGGCCTCCGCACAGATGGCCGCTGGAACCAGTCCCCGGGATCGTGAAATTGATCATCTGCGCCGCGAAGACGAAGGCTCCCATCACCCCCATGACAGGAACTTTCTTCGGGTCATCCTCCTGTCTGACTTTATAGATCGAATAAGCCGCAGCGATTCCCGAGGCTGCGTACATCGTACCGGCCACCGCCGGCGCAGTCAAAGCGTCTGCCATATGCATGATATTCACATCTCCTTATAATCCTGACTATTGTGATCAGGTTTCAGCACATGCGGGTCTGGCTGACACCTTCGGTCATATGCCCCACAATAAAAAGCATACGTCCCCTTTTCTAAGGGAGCGCATGCTTCTGTGCATCCGTTCATTCATTCAATAGTCTGCGTATATATGTGTATCGATTCTCAGAGCGCTTCAGCGCCGGATCATCTGCTTCCTGCAGATATACAGGGATTATACACTGCCTGCGGCGTCCCTGCAATCCTTTCCTGACGGCAGAGCCGTTTCCGCTTCCTGTCTCCTGTTTCCTGTCTCCGCCCTGTTCTGATCCCGGCGCTGCCGCCTGCCCTTTTCCGGAGTCACTCGGCGCTGTCATCCAGCACTTCCACATATTCCCCGAAGTCATCATACTCAACATGAACATACATAATGGTTTCCCCCCTCACTGAACGATACCTCACCCTGTTTCATACCCTGATCAGAATCAGAAATCATAGTCATCCGGATGGCCATTCGTCGCGTATGTTTGATTATCACCCTTATCCGTCCGGAAAGATAGACTGTGCCCGTTTGAGGTAAATACGGATTCGATCAGTATGCCGTTCTGATTGTAGTTTGAGCCTGTCCAAGAATTATTCGTGGTATTCTTCGCAAGATGCGTATTGGCATAGGTATAACCGCTCTTTGCGAAATCCGCGCTCACATTCACCGTTCCCGTGGTTCCATGCCAGTTATAGGGCACAGAGAAAGTGCCGTCTTCATTCGGTGTAACCAGCTGGTTTCCAAGACTTCCCGTATATGACACACCGCTCAGAGGATTCCCGTCGCGATCGACAAAATGAATGGTCACTTTTTCTATAATTTCATCG
>CACYNZ010000495.1 GCA_902775835.1 uncultured Eubacteriales bacterium
AATACTTGACGAATTTGGCGATGTTTCCGGTGGGCTTGACCACGGTGTAGCCCTGTACCACCAGCACGATTCCCAGCACCAGCACGGCCACATCGGCCAGCAGATCCAGCCAGATGATCGCTTTTTTCGGCAGATACCGGTCGAAAGCCGTCATGCGGATGTGGCTGCGCTTGCGGATGGCCAGCGTAGCCGAGAGAACCGCCATGTAAACCATCAGCGTCAGAACGATCTCTTCCCCCCAGTGAGGCGCCGTAAAGAACGGGAAATAGCGTCCGGCTACCGTGATGGAGGTGATGATGATATCCGCAATCAGAAGCAGCTTGCAGATGAAAAGCATGATTTTGTAAGCCCAGTCATAGACCGGCTTGATTTTCTCAAGCGTGCGGAAAAAAGCAGGCATAAGAAACCCCTTTCATAACATAATCCCAACAGTCAAAGAAGAAGGGTGCAGGGGGTTGAGCCCTGCACCCCTGATGGGTTTATCTGTTGGGTCTTGTGTCAGTCAATTCTTACTGCAGAGCCATGATCTGCTCGTAGATATCTTCCATGCCGGCGATGTTCTCTTCCAGCACGCTCTTGGTGGCTTCCTGCCAGGGGGTCTTATCCTCGACCTCAATGATGGTGCAGCCCTTCTCGACCAGGGTCTTGGCAGCCTCTTCCTGCTTCTCGGTCACAGACTCTTTGCAGACCTGCATGGCATAGTCGGCAGCTTCCTGAACCATGGCCTTCTGCTCGTCAGAGAGCTTGCTGAGGCAGTTGTCGGTGGCGATCAGCTCGATGGTGCCGAGGGTGTGGCCGTCCTTCAGCAGATACGGGGCAACTTCCTGGAAGGAGTTGGACAGGTAATTGGTGATGGGCTGCTCAGCGGCATCCACAACACCGGTCTGCAGGCTGGTGTAGAGTTCGCCGAAGGAAACCGGCGTAAAGGCAGCGCCGAGGCCCTTGACCATGCCGGTCATGATCGGGTCGTCGGACACGCGGATCTTGAGGCCCTTCAGGTCGTCGATGGTGTGGATTTCAACCTTGGAGAAGAAGTGACGGAAGCCCTCTTCGCCGTAGGCCAGGCCGTTGAAGGGCAGGCCGACTTCCTTGGACTCGGCCAGCATTTCCTTGGCCAGGTCGCTCTCGACGAAGTTCCAGTAATGATCCTCGCTGGTGAACACATAGGGCAGGGTCAGGATGTTGTCTTCCAGGGTCTTGATGGTCTCTTCCGAAGCGTCCGGCAGCAGCTGGACGAAGTACCCGCCGGACACGGCCACGGATCCGTCCTTTTCGATGAGCACACCCAGGGCCACACTGGAAGGAGTCTGTTCGGACACCGCCAGGTACCGGGTGAGATCCGCTGCGATTTCTCCGCTTTTCAGGGTGGAGACTCCGGTGAAAGGTTCTCCCTGGAGAGGGCACCGGGTCACGGTGACCACCCCATAGTGGCCCACGCCGCCGCCCACATCCAGCTTGCCGTTTTTCGGCGGCAGCATCACTTCTGGATGCTTCACAAAGCCTCGTACCTGATAATCCCGGGCATCGGCCATCACCTGGCCCAGGGGCCCATCCCCCTTGAACCGGACAGTCACCGCTTCTCCGGCCTTCATGGTAGCGGCCAACAGAAGGGCCCCAGCAGTGGTACGGCCCAAGGCCGCCGCTGCCAGAGGCGTACAGTGATGGATCTCGTTCATATACTGGGTCAGATGGGTGGTGGTCACGGCATAGATCCGGGCATCCCCGGCAGTGGCCTTGACTAACACGTCTTCCATAGGCACCTCTTACAGTTCCTTGGTCAGATTGACCATTTCAATGACCGCCATGGCCGCATCGGAACCCTTATTCCCAGCCTTGGTGCCGGCCCGTTCCACAGCCTGTTCGATGTTTTCGGTGGTCAGTACCCCAAAGGCCGTGGGGACTTCCGTTTCCATGTTCACCAGGGCAACCCCTTTGGACACCTCATTGCACACATAGTCATAATGGCTGGTGGCACCCCGGATCACGGCGCCCAGGCAGATGATCCCGTCATATTTTCCGCTTTTAGCCATTTTCTTGGCAATCAGGGGGATTTCAAAGGCACCGGGCACCCAGGCCACGGTAATGTCATCCTCATTGACTCCATGCCGGCGCAAGGTGTCTTCCGCCCCACTGAGCAGTTTGCTGGTGATGAATTCGTTGAAACGAGACACCACGATCCCGATTTTCAGACCTTCCGCTAACAGTTGACCTTCCAGAATCTTCATTTTGCATCCTCCACTTTTTCATGTAATTCATGGCCCATCCGGACCTGTTTGGTAACCATGTACCGATGGTTGTAGCAGTTGTCTTTCATGATGATGGGCACGGTTTCCGTAATGGTGATTCCATAACCGGAAAGGCCTGCCCGTTTGGCCGGGTTATTGGTCATCAGCCGGATGCTGGTGAGCCCCAGATCCGCCAGGATCTGTGCTCCGATACCGTAATCCCGCATATCCGGTTTGAAACCCAGCTTCACATTGGCATCCACTGTATCCAGTCCCTGATCCTGGAGTTCATAGGCCCGGAGTTTGTTGGCCAGGCCGATGCCCCGGCCTTCCTGCTGCATGTACAGTACCACGCCGCAGCCTTCCTTTTC
>CACYNZ010000496.1 GCA_902775835.1 uncultured Eubacteriales bacterium
CAGCGTGTTGAGCCACTGTTCGAAGGTCAGCCCGGCAGCCTTGGCTGCACTCATACTGTCGTGCAATTCAGTTCCGTACGGGTCCTGGCAGATGCCTCCGCTGGCCTGCATCAGCTGCTTCAGATCCAGTTCCATGGTCCTGAGATCCTTCTTCACGTTCTCCATACTCATATTCTCTCTTTCTGCCTCTCTGGCATTGATTCTGCCTGGGCAGGAGCTGTAATGCACCCTGCACTTCTTAACACGTTCGTACAGTGGGGCTGGAAGTGATTTGGCCATTTGGAGTTGCAGTCATCACTGCGATTCAGGCCCTGCAGATGCGTTTGCAAACGTGTCGATGAATGCAGTGCTTTTCAGTTTTTCTTTTTCACGACTTCCACAGGATTCGACCGAAGCGTATGTTTCATAACCAAGAGCCCGCCTCCCGGTCAATGATGATCTTCAAATGCTTCTCACAAATCAAACTGCATTATGTTTTCTTTCCGCCAAGTGTCACAGGCAATTTCAGACCGCATTTGAAGAGGATGTCATACCCATCCTCCCTTACGGTCACAGATTCCAGATACCGAATAACCAGGGTGTCAGAAAATGTCCGGATCTTTCCCCGCTCGCCAAACAGTTCCGGGTCCAGCTTCACGCTCGTTCGTCGGAAGAAATCTTCATAGTCATGGCATGCCGGGGATTCTTCCGGGGCAGTATCAGACCCGTTCTCACCTTCAGCCGGGTTCTCCGGCTTTGCGGGCTTCTCTTCAGCCTGCATCCCTGCTGTCATTTTCCCGGTTTTTAAGGCCGAAACTTTCCTCGCATTCATGGCATCAATCAGTTCCAGGAGCTGCCGGATATGCAGTTCAGTGTTTGCAGCTTCTGCACGCTTGAAGACCAGGTCCATATGCGTGTCTTCCAGTTCCTCAAGTTCCTGGCGCAGAAACTCGTCTTCCCCATTGTTACTTTCCGCCTGTTTCAGGAATTCCAGCCTGGTTTCCATGCGGTCCTTCTGCATTGCGAGCGCCTTCAGTGACTCGTCAATCTGTTTCATGACGCCGTCACGCAGGGCGCCCTGCATCCGGATCAGGTTATCACGTTTGCCTGGAATCTGATTGATCGCCCCAACAATCGCTGTTTTTACTTCTGACTCGAGGACATTCCGGCATGAGCACTCACCATGATGTATATTGTCGGTGCGTTTCTTGTCATAGGCTCTGGTCCTGCAGCGCCAGTCATTCAGGCTCGGATTCGGGTTTGTATATCGTTTCAGCGTGCGGCCGCATTTCCCGCAGATCAGTCTGCCGTGCAGCGCATTGTCAGAACCGAACCTCAGTTTGGACGGTTCATTCCTGATTGCGCTTCTTCGCACAATCTCGCCCTGCACCTGATAGAACACTTCCTTGGGAACGATGGGTTCGTGGGCGTTTTCCACGTAATACTGCGGCAGCTGACCGTTGTTTTTCACCAGCCTGTGCGTCAGAAAATCCTCCACATAGTACTTCTGCATCAGGAGGTCGCCGCAGTATTTTTCATTCTTCAGGATATTGGATACCGTGGAATGATACCAGTTATTCCTGCCGCTCGGTGTCCTGATGCCTTCCTTCTCCAGCTGCGCAGCGATGATGTAAGGGCTGAAACCGTTCAGGAAATCCCGGTATATTCTCCGTACCAGTTCTGCCTCTTCCGGAATGATCACCAGCGGACCATCCTTCCGCTCCCGGGTATAGCCCAGAAACCATGATGTGTTCATATGCCCCACACCCTGCTGCATCTGGTACTGAAGGCCCATGCGCACATTTCTGGAAATGCTGTCGGATTCCTGCTGTGCGATGGAAGACATGATTGTGATCAGAACTTCTCCGCGGGTGTCCATGGTATTGATGTTCTCCTTCTCGAACAGCACGGGAATCCCCAGATCCTTCAGCGCACGGATGCTCTGAAGACTGTCAATCGTATTCCTGGCCCAGCGGCTGATGGATTTCGTGATGACCATATCGATCTTCCCGTCTTCACAGTCCTTCATCATCCGGTTGAACTGGTCCCGTTTCTTCCGGCTGGTACCCGTGATGCCCTCATCTGCATAGATGTCAGCCAGAATCCAGTTCGGGTTTTCCGCGATCAGGTTTGTAAAATGCTGGCACTGCGCTTCATAGCTGCTTTCCTGTTCCTCACTGTCCGTGGAAACCCGGCAGTACGCGGCCATACGGATCAATGGACTGTCTTTTATGGATTCCATTTTGCTTTGCCGGGTTCTGGTTGCCTTGATTACCTGTACCTCCATCTGTTCTTCCTCCGTTTTTCAGGTGTACAAGCGTACAAATATTGGTCTTCACTGTCGGACTTACATGTCGGGCTCTGCATCCGGTATTTCATTGCTTTGGATCATGGCATAGAGCTGAGCGCAGTATGCACCTGCGTCCTGTGCATGATGAAAATCAGGAAAAGCCGTTTCTGCTTTTTCCATCATCTGTGATGATCTGTCCCGTGTTCCCTGTGATCCGTCATCCATCTGCATTCCGGTCTTCGGCCAGGGCTGCACCGGCACCTCTTCCGGGAAGGTAAACTCAGTGTATATCCGGAGTTTCTGGCAAATCACAGCTTTT
>CACYNZ010000497.1 GCA_902775835.1 uncultured Eubacteriales bacterium
ATGTATCTTGATTTTTTGGTAAATATTCCTATATCTACTGGCAAGATCACTTACCGTAAAAAGGGTGATACCGACTACGTTTACTACGAATACAAACGCATTTATAAAAAAGGGACCAACATAACGAACCCTAAAAGAGTCACCATCGGGAAACGGGATAAAGACTGACTGACACGGGAGACAATATGGGGTATTACGATTTTACCAAAGGCAATATACGCACGCAGCTTGTGCGCTTTTCCATACCGTTCTTTCTGACCAGTCTGATCCAGTCCATGTACAATATCGCGGACATCAAGGTGGTCGGACAGTTCTGCGGGAATCAGGGCATTGCGGCCACGTCCATCGCGGGAAATCTGACCTGGTCGCTGACCTACGGCATCATCGCGCTGTGCGACGGCGGCGCCATCATGGTGTCCCAGTATGTGGGCAGGAAAAGCGACCGGGATGTGCGGGAAACCGTGAGCACCATGTTCGCCATGTCCGTGATCCTGGCGGCGGTCTCCACAGCGCTGTTCCTGCTGTTTTCCGGGCCGCTGCTGCGTCTGCTCAATACGCCGCAGGAGGTGTTCGCGGACGCAGAAGCCTATTTCCGCATCTGTACGGCGGGCTCCATCTTCGTGTTCGGGTATAACGCCATGGCCTCGGTGCTGCGCGGCATGGGGGATTCAAGAACACCCATGTACTTCGGTGTGGCGTCCTGCGTGATCAATATCATCCTGGACTTCGTGTTTGTGGGCTTTCTGGACATGCAGGCCGCCGGCGCGGCCTGGGCAACCATCATCTCCCAGGCACTGGCCATGCTGGGGTTTGCCGCGTATCTGCGCAGGACGGGCTCGGCGGTGGATGTGCGGCCGTCCACCTTCCGTCTGAACCGGAGCAAGGCGCTGTCCGCGCTCCGGCTGGGTCTGCCGGGCGCGGTGCAGAGCTTTGTGGTGTCCGGCGGATTCCTGATGGTCTCGGCGCTTACCAATTCCCTGGGCGTCAGCGCCGCGTCGGGCGTGGCGGTGGCCGGGAAGATCAACAATGTCTGTCAGATGCCGGCAGTGGCCATCGGTTCCGCGTCGGCGTCCATGGTGGGACAGAACGTGGGCAGCCGGGACTTTGACCGCGCGCGGTCTGTGCTGAAAAACGCCATCGGGATTTCGCTGGCCATTGCCGCTGTGGTCTTCGCGGTGGTGCAGCTTTTGCCGATGCCGCTCCTGAGACTGCTGACCAGTGACGAAGCGGTGCTGGCGCAGGCGCTGGACTATCTGCGGGTGACCAGTCTGGACTATCTGCTGACCGCCTTTGTGTTCCCGCTCAATTCCCTGTGCAACGGATCCGGGCACACCATGTTCACCATGATCCCGTCCATTGTGTCGTCGGTCATCGCCAGGGTGCCTGTGGCCTATTTCTGTGTGCGCGTACTGGACCTGAAGATTCTGGGCATCGGCATATCCACGCCGACGGGCACGCTCAGCGCCATAATCATCTGCGCCTGGTACTATTTTTCCAACCGCTGGACCAGGAGCACAATCAAGTAAGATCGGACAACAGAAAACCAGTCCCGCCATGGACGCGGCCGCGCCTGTGAAAGGACTGGTTTTTTAAGTATAACAGCAGATGCGGGGAATGTCAGACCCGGATCAGGCCTGTCTTTTTCAGCAGGTTTCCGCGGATGCAGGAAGCCGCCGGGACAGACATGCCGACGAGGATATTGGCCCGGACGCTGGAAATGCCTGCCGGCACAGGGCTGAGAAGCCCGATGACCAGCCACTGCATGAGACAGATCGGGGATACGCTGGCACTCAGAGTCATGAGAACCGGACGGGGTCTTCGGCCTGACGGACATCACATTCAGTGCATCGCGCATTTCCAGGACATGCACGAACACCATGCTGATGACGGCCACGGCCTTCATGAGCTCGATTTCAGAAACCCGGTTTGTACGCGCCGGCTGTTTCCCTGCTGCTTCCATAATACCCCCTGTGAAATACCCTGTCCATGAGCCCTCTCCGGCAGCGGCCGGAAGGGAAGAATGCCGGAAGACGCAAGGCCTTCCGCGGCGGAACAGAGAACGTTATGCACAATTTTAGTCCACTAAAACAGAATAATGCGTGCAGAACAAAGAAAAATGCTGGTCTTTTCGGAATCGAATGCTTCCGGGCTTTCCGCTGAGGACTGGTTATGTGTCTCTTTCCGAAGCCCAGCGCTCCAGCACGGTGTAAAGCTCATCAAAGGATGCGGCGCAGTATTGGATGTCATAGTCGCGCATGGCTTTGGGAATGTCGCCCGAGGGCCGGAACCAGACAGAATCCAGGCAGGCGTTTTTGGCGCCCAGCATGTCCGAGGACAGGGAGTCTCCGATCATGATACAGGTATCCCGGGGCTCTCCGATCTCAGCCAGGCAGATACGGAAAAACTCCGGGGAAGGCTTGGCGACGCCCAGGGCGTCACTGCCGAAGATGCCGTTCACATACCGGTCAATCCCGGTGGAATGCATCCGGGCCGAAGCGCTTGTCGGGGAGCCGTTGGTGAGGATATAGATGCGCGCGCGGGGAATATGCTTCCGGATGTTTTCAAGCAGCTCCGGCGCGCCGTCA
>CACYNZ010000498.1:0-2566 GCA_902775835.1 uncultured Eubacteriales bacterium
CTTACGGGTATGGCACCGATGAGGAGTACGCACTGGCTGACATCCGCGTGTCCAGCGTGGAGGAAATGCGTGAAAAACTGCTTGAGTGGTGCCGGGAAGCATAAGACCTGGCATCGGAAAATGCAATGGCCTGGGAGCGCATCCCGGGCTTTTTGCATGCCGATCGGGGGAGCGGAGACAGAATATGCGGTACTGGAGAGACTATGAAGCGGATAACGCTTTTTTCGGGAAAACATCCGCTTGACAGTCGAAAATGCATGACTATAATTAGTTCAGAACTTTTTGTTCCACAATGACATATACAAGGAGGACTCGGGATATGAAAAAGTTTTTGGCTGTTCTTCTGTCCATGATGCTGGTTCTCGGCTGCGCGGCTGTAAGCAGCGCGGAGGAAATTGATCCTGAACTGATCGCTGCGGCTCAGGCTGAAGGGGAACTGATTGTGTACGGTTCCTGCGAGGAAGAGTATCTGCAGGCGGCTGTATCGCATTTTGAGGAACTCTACGGAATCAAGACCACGGGTCAGCGCCTCTCCACCGGTGAGGTTCAGGCCAAGATCGAGGAAGAAGCCGGGAATCCTTCCGCTGACGTATGGTTCGGCGGCACGACCGATCCCTACAACGTATGCGCTCAGGAAGGCCTTCTGGAAGCTTACGAAGCCAAGAATGCTTCTCATCTTCTGAAGGATACCTACCGTGACGCCGAAGGCAGATGGTACGGCATCTACAAGGGCATTCTGGGATTTATGGTCAACACCGAGGAACTCGAGCGCATGGGCCTGGAAGTTCCTCAGGACTGGAAAGACCTGCTGGATGAGAAATACAAGGGTCTGATCTGGCTGTCCAACTACAACACCGCCGGCACGGCCAAGCTGGTGATCAACACCATGATCCAGAAGTACGGCCATGACGAAGGCGTCCAGTACCTGGTGGACCTGGACAAGAACATTCAGGTATATACCAAGTCCGGTTCCGGCCCCTCCAAGAATGTGGGCACCGGCGAGTGCGTCATCGGCATTGGCTTCCTGCATGACGGCATCACCCAGATCGTGGACAACGGCTATGACAACGTGGGTCTCGTGATTCCGAGCTCCGGCACTTCCTTCGAAGTCGGCGCGACTGCCATTTTCAAGGGTGCCAAGCATCCCAATGCCGCCAAGCTGTGGGTGGAATATGCCCTGTCTCCCGAGTGCGTGGAACTGGGCGCTCAGAATGGTTCCTATCAGTTCCTGGTGCTGGACAACGCGACCCAGCCTGCTGTGGCTGCTGAGTTCGGTCTGGATCCCGAGAATGTCATGGACTATGACTTCGAGGATGCCAAGATGAACACCAAGGCGTATATCGAGGACGTCATGACTGCCCTGGGCAGTGCTGCGGAAGACGGACGTTTCAAGACCGAATAATTCCTGCAGGCAGAAAAATGTTTCATGGTTGATTTCAGGAGGGGGATGGTGGCCATCACCGTCCTCCTCCTTCCATTTTACAGAAAGGGGGATGACATATGGCGCGAGGACAGAGTGCTGAGCTTGACCGGAAAAAACTTCTGGCTGACCCGGTCATGGTCACCACCATTGTTCTGCTGATTGCCTTTTTGACCCTGTTTATTGTGTATCCGCTGGCGATCCTCCTGGTGGACAGCGTCTACTCCCCGGAAACGGGCATGACTCTGCAGTTTTTCCGTGAAAGCTTCGGAAAGTATACCTTCGTGCGCGCCATCACCAATACGCTGAAGGTGGGCTTTCTGGTGGGCCTGCTTTCCACCGCTGTGGGATTTCTGTTCGCCTATGTGGAAGTGTATGTCAAGGTCAGGACACGGTTCATGAGCGGTCTGTTCAAGGTGGTTTCCATGCTTCCGGTCGTGTCCCCGCCGTTTGTGCTGTCGCTTTCCATGATCATGCTTTTCGGCAGGGCGGGTCTGATCACCCGGCATCTGCTGGGTATCTATGACAATAATGTCTATGGGTTCTGGGGCATTACCATTGTGCAGACCATGACATTTTTCCCGGTGTGCTACATGATGTTCCGGGGTCTGCTCAAGAATATTGACCCTTCCATGGAGGAAGCGGCCCGGGACATGGGTGCAAGCCGCATGGGCGTCTTCCGTTCCGTGACGTTCCCGCTGCTGCTTCCGGGCATCGGCAATGCGTTCCTGGTGACGTTCATTGAGAGCATTGCGGACTTTGCCAATCCCATGATCATCGGCGGAAGCTATGACACCCTGGCCACCACCATCTATCTGCAGATCACCGGCGCCTATGACAAGAACGGCGCCTGCGCCATGGCTGTCGTGCTTCTGATGATTACCATGGCCATGTTCATGGTGCAGAAGTTCTATCTGGAAAAGAAAACGGCGGCCACGCTCACGGGCAAGGCCAGCCGTGCCAGAATGCTCATTGAGGACCGGAGCGTGGCAGTCCCGCTCACCATCCTGTGCTCGCTGATCGCGCTGTTTGTTGTGCTGATGTATATCTGCGTGCCCTTCGGTGCCCTGTTCAAGACATGGGGCAGGGATTTCACACTGACCACCAAGTGGTTTGAGCAGGTATTCACCCGCTACCGCGGCTTCA
>CACYNZ010000498.1:2598-3569 GCA_902775835.1 uncultured Eubacteriales bacterium
TCCGACTCCTTCCGGCTTTCCCTGATCGCGGCACCTCTGACAGCGCTTCTGTCCATGATTATTTCCTACCTGGTGGTCAAGCGCAGGTTCAAGGCCAAGACGTTTATCGAAGTCGTGTCCATGCTGGCCATGGCTGTGCCCGGCACCGTGCTCGGCATCGGGTATATCCGCGGCTTTTCGGCCGGCGTGTTCCGGACCGGTTTTCTTCAGAGCCTGTATGGCACGGGCGTGATTCTGGTCATCGTGTTCGTGGTGCGCTCTCTTCCCACCGGCGCGCGCAGCGGCATTTCCGCACTGCGCCAGATTGACAAATCCATCGAGGAAAGCGCCTATGACATGGGCGCCGGCAGCCTGAAGGTGTTCACTTCCGTCACGCTGCCCCTGATCAAGGATTCGTTCCTGTCAGGCCTGGTGACCGCGTTCGTGCGTTCCATAACCGCCATTTCAGCCATTATTCTGCTGGTGACGCCGAGTTATCTGCTCATTACGGTGCAGATCAATGAGTTTGCAGAAAAGGGCTCCTACTCTCTGGCCTGTGCCTTTGCAACCATTCTGATTGTCATCACCTATGGCTCCGTGCTGCTGATGAACCTGTTTATCCGATTCTTCGGTACGAGCAGAAAAATCCGTGAGGTGGAAAAAGCATGAGTGAAATGAAAGTCAAACAGCCCAAAGGCGTGGTGCTGGATCATATTTCCAAGATTTATCAGGATCCCAAGACAGGCAGGGATTTTTACGCCGTGCACGATGTGAGCCTGGAGATGAAGCCGGGCAGCTTTGTCACGCTGCTGGGACCGTCCGGCTGCGGAAAAACCACCACGCTGCGCATGATTGCCGGCTTTGAAAGCCCGGACGAGGGCGAAATCTATCTGGGCGGGGAAGCCATCAACCGCCTTCCTCCCAACAAGCGGGACACGGCCATGGTGTTCCAGTCCTATGCACTGTTCCCGCACTACAATGTCTTTGACAAT
>CACYNZ010000499.1 GCA_902775835.1 uncultured Eubacteriales bacterium
GAAATGTATGGGCTGCGGCAAGAGAGCCTCTCTTTTCATGGATCAGATCCCAGAACCCGTCAAAGGGATGGAAGATCACATAAAGTCCGTACTTCATGGATGCCTTGTACTGTTTCCAGCCGGCGCCCTTTTCAGCGGACGTCATGCCGTCAGTGCGCGATTTTGCGGCGTTCATACGCTTCCACCTCCTCCTTCATGCCTTTCACCCTGCGGATCACCAGCGGAATCAGCAGCAGAAGTACCACCACTGCCACGATCCAGCCGATGTTTCTTTCCACAAGCTCCTTGCGGTAGTACCGGTAGGCCCGGCCGTAGTTCTGCCGGTCATGCGCCATCTTGAAGTATTCCAGTGCCTCGCTGTAGGCTTCCTGACGCATCAGTGCCCGGCCGATGCCGATGAATGCACTGTTGTAGTTGGCGTTCAGTTTCAGCACTTCCCGCCAGGTATCCGCCGAGCCGTCGTAATCGCCCTTCAGATACTGGTCGTTCGCCTGATAAATGAGATTTCCGTACTCCGTCGGCGAAAACACGGTGATGCTGCTTTCGTTCTCGTCCAGAACGAACAGGTCGTTTCCCATATGCTCAATGGATACGGCGGACATGAAAGCGCCTTCGCTGTTGCCCTTGGTGCCGAATGCCCAGAGCATGATTCCCTGGGGATCATAGCCGAACAGGCGGCCGCGCGTTCTGTCCACGGCAATATAGATATCGTTGTCAAGCACCGTAATATCCTTGAACTTGGAAGGACCATAGTCCTGGGATTCGGCTACCCACTCCAGATCGCCGATGGGCGGATACCGGTCAGACTTGATCAGAATGTCATCACCGATACCGTTCAGGCGGCGGATGGGCTTGGCCACGTCATAGAGCAGGTCATATTCGGAGAACACGATATTGGTCGCGTAGATGAAGCCTTCGTCATCCATGTAGATATTCTCATATTCCGTAGGCACGAAGGACGCCTGCTTCTCACGCTGTTCCTTGGTGGTGAAGAACGTTTTCCAGATATAGTCCCACATGCTGTAGGAAACCTTGTTGGCCCCGATATAGCCGGTAAACGTTCCGTCCGCCTCGTACTTGACCAGACCCTTGTTGACGTTCGTGGCCAGCACAAAGACACGCCCGGATACGTCCACGGCAATCTTGCTGGGCAGGAAACTGATGCTCTGGTCAAAGGTGGTGTCATTGGGCTTGGTATATTCCCGGATGAAATTCAGGTCATGATCCATCATCACCACGCGGTTGTGGTTGGTGTCACTGACATAGATATTGCCTTCCGGGTCCACGCTCACATCGCTCGGGGAAGCGAAGTCTGCAGGCTCTGTGCCCTTCACTTCACGGATTTCACGCACCAGGCTGAAATTCCCGTCTTCCCGCCGGATTTCCAGAATCCGGTTGTTGCCCGTGTCCACCACATACAGCAGATCTCCCTGCACAAACAGGCTCTGGGGTCTGCGCATGGGTGTCTCAAGTCCCAGGGTCGTGGAGTAGATCATCTGGTCCACCCGATAGGCATCCGGAGACTCACGGACATCGCTCCAGTAATCATAATTGTAGGTATATGTACTCGTGAAACCATCATCGACTGCACCGGCCACGCTGGTGAAGAGCAGCATCCCGCACAGGATGATGGCAAACAGTCCTGCCATCCTCTTCATGCTCATTTTCCTCCTGTCTTCTTTCTCGTCTGCATCTTAGTCTTTCAGACCAGAGCTCGCCATCGTTTCAAGAATCTGGCTCTGGGACAGAACGAAAATGGCAATCGGGACCAGCATGACAATCACGGTAACGGCTGCCGCCTGACCGGTACGGGCGATACCGCCGGCCTGAATCTGCTGCAGTGCGTACACCAGGGTCTTTTTCTCCTCGGAGTAAATGACCGTGGCCGCATTGGTGTTCCACAGATTCTGCACAGAGAAGATAATGATGGTCAGCCATGCCGGCTTGACGTTGGGCATGATGATGGACCAGAAGATCCGGAACTCCCCTGCCCCGTCAATGTGCGCCGCTTCAATGAGTGCCGTGGGCAGGCCTTCCATGAACTGCTTCATGAGGAACAGTCCGATGGGGGCTGCAAAGGCAGGAAGGATAATCGCCCAGTAGGTGTCGATCATGCCAAGGCGGCTCATGATCACATAGTTCGGAATACCGGTCACGTAACCGGAGAACATGAGGGCCGTGACGACCACGGAGAAGAAGAACTTTCCGCCCGGGAAGTCATACTTGGCCAGCACAAAGGCCGCCATGGACGCGACCAGCAGGTGCCCGAAGGTTCCCATAAAGGTAATGAATATCGTGTTAAACAGATACCTGGTAAAAGTCACCCAGGATTTCCCCATGGTCACGAACAGGTCGGAGAAATTGTCCAGCGTCGGATGCTTCGGCAGAATCGTCGGCGGAAATTTAAACAGCTCGTCCAGCGGCTTCAGTGCGCTGCCGACCGCGTAGACGATCGGGAAAGCCATGATCAGGGCTACCAGCACAAGGAACAGGTACAGCACGATGTCCCCCGCAATGGAGCGGTTTGGTTTCCTCCTCCGCAGGAGTTTTTTCCGGTAT
>CACYNZ010000500.1 GCA_902775835.1 uncultured Eubacteriales bacterium
GGTGTTATGACTCTCTCAACGTAGATCCCGCAGATCTTTGGCTAGTCAACTCCGGACTCGTTTTCACAAGCCCGCGACTTCAGTCGTGGGTAATTGACACTGGAATCACTCTTTTCATGTACTGTTGACACGGGCCTCCTGAAAAAAAGCCCTGCACACTATACCACTGTATGCCGCTTTCAGTCAAATTCCGGAGACTGTCTGCAGCTTGTTCAATGCAGAACATCATGATAAGATGCACATCGAAAAGAAAGTCTGAATGGAGGCTGTCAGGATGAGTTCTTGGGGCAACAGTGTGATGTATTCCATGTTCATACGAAATCAGGGCGGAGGATTTCGGGAAGCGGAGAAAAGGCTTGAATCTGTAAGGGCACTGGGTACAGATATACTCTGGCTGCTTCCGGTGCATCCGATCGGGAAACAGTCCAGAAAAGGAACACTGGGCTCTCCATATGCAATCATGGACTACCGGCGGATTAATCCTGAGTATGGGACCATGGAGGATTTTCAGCACTTTGTGGAGCACGCTCATGCATTGGGTATGAAAGTGATTATTGATGTGGTTTTCCATCATACTTCTCCGGATTCTGCGCTGGCAACCACACACCCGGAATGGTTCTATCACCGTCCAGATGGCAGCTTTGGCAACCATGTGGGTGACTGGTCTGACATCATTGACCTGGAGTTTGCCAACAAAGGTCTGTGGGACGAACTTACAGATACGCTCTGCATGTGGGCTCAGTGGGTAGATGGCTTCCGCTGTGATGTGGCACCTCTGGTGCCGGTTGCATTCTGGCAACAGGCGAGGCAGGCAGTGGAGAAAGTCAGAGAAAAGGCATTCTGGCTTGCAGAAAGTGTGGAACCTGCTTTTATCCGTGAACTGCGTGCCATGGGTGAAATCGCGCACAGTGATGAAGAGCTTTATCAGGCATTTGATGTTCTGTATGATTACGATCTTTCGGAGACATTTTACGGCTATTTTCAGGGCAAATGCTCTCTTCAGTCACATATCAGTGCTGTAGCCGAGCAGGAAAACCGGTATCCTGATGGCTACCTGAAACTGCGGTTTCTTGAAAACCATGACAGAATGCGTTCTGCCGAGCTGATTCCGGACGAACACCAGCGCATGAACTGGCTGGCCTTTTCGTTCTTCCAGCGGGGAATTCCGCTGATTTATGCAGGCCAGGAGTGTGCCGCAACACATTGTCCCAGCCTGTTTGATTCAGACCCGATCCCCACGCAGGAAGATCCGGCAACAGTGTCCATGATTCATGCGATGACCGGGCTGAGAAAGATGCCGGAGTTCAACCATGGAAGATATTCTGTAAGGCCGGCCGGCAATGCCTGCACTCTGGTAGAGTGGAAAAGCGAGGAGCGGACACTGACCGGACTGTTCTGTCTGGCCAATGAAGCCGGCAGGACGGCTGTGAATCTGAGAGATGGACTGTACAGGAACCTGATTACGGGATCGGACATACCGGTCAGCCAGGGAACGGTGGACCATGCGCTGCTGCCGGCAGTCTTTGAGGGAGATACAGTATTGTGAGCAGAAGAGCAGTTTGGGTGAAGTGCCTGTGCTATGCAATGGTCCTTGTTCTGGAACTGCTGATTCCACTGCAGGGTGAGTGCATCGGCCAGCAGGATGTGAACTCCGGGTTCGCCGTACGGGCTCTGACACAGGAGACAGATGGAACTGTAAGGATCGAATGGACGGATTCTGATCAAGGCGGCCCCTATTATATTCTTGTGCAATGCCAACCGGAAGGTATGACCCAGTTTGTGGCCAGAGTGGAAAATGGAACGGAATGTACCATTCCGAACCTGGTTCCGGGAGAAGAATTTCTGCTGGCTGTCTGCAATGAATCACGCGAATGCACAGCTTCCGTTGCGTATACAGCACCGTTGACGGAATGGAAAGAGTTCCGGGTCCGTATGCAGACAGCGCTGTATACCGGGTCCGGAAAAGAGATGAAGAAAGTCCGCTTGGTCTCAGTTTCATCTTTGACAGATCCTGATGCATCTGTTTTGTATGGAATGAAAGCGGAAGTCACACATGCGCTCCTGCGGGAAACACGATCGATGCGGTGGACGATTGTCCTTCATCTTCCTGACGGGGATGTATATACACTCTATTCAGCTGAAAACCCGCTTTTTCAGGGTAAACAGAAACAAAGGCAGACGTTTGAACTTGATCTGAATGAACCGTTCAGGAACATTCTTCAATGGAAACAGAGAATACCGACAGGTATATGCAAGGTGTCTCTTTATCTGAACGGAATGCATGCGTGTGACAGTACACTGGAAATATCTGAATGATCTGCATGGTGACCGAAGAAACAAAATGCATTGTTCATGAAATATGGATATGTCACAGAATTGATACACAGCAGCTGAACTGTGAGAGAAAATAACGGTTGCAATTTGAAGAAATACGCTGTATTCTTATGAAGAACGGAATGAAATTCCGTTTTTCTTTCAATTGATGTTCACGAAAACACATGGAGTAAATATTATGAACATACAGGAATGTGATTTGCTCAGAGAAATCCGGAAGA
>CACYNZ010000501.1 GCA_902775835.1 uncultured Eubacteriales bacterium
CGTAAATCTGCTGGGCGGCGCGCACCCGCGCGATGGCCGCTTCCAGCGTTTCCACGCTGTCCACCATGTCAAATGCTTTGGTATCCATACTGTTCCTCCTCTTCCGGTTTTCCTGTCTCACTGGCTGTCATTCGGAGATAAGCCAGGGATAAAGCGATGTTTTCCTGATGCACGGTCACATGGGACGGCACTTTGATGGGGACCGGCGCAAAACTGAGGATTGCCTTCAGTCCGGCGGCTATCATCTCATTGGCGGCTGCCTGGGCTGCCGCGGACGGCACCGTCAGTATGCCCGCCTGAACGGGATGCGAAGCGCAGAAGTCATTAAGCCGGTTCATGGGGTACACCGGAGTGTGCCCGTGAAATAAAGGCAAAGCGGAAGCGTTCAGGTCAAAGGCAGCGATGATTTCCATGCCGTAATCCCTGAAGCCGTCGTATTCCATCAGGGCTGAGCCCAGCCTTCCCGCGCCGACAATCACTGCGGAGACGGGCATGTCCACGCCCAGTGTTCTCTCCAGATCCCGGAGAAGGGCCTGGACGGGATAGCCAACCTTGGGAAGCCCGGCTGTGCATATGCGGGCAAGGTCCTTGCGCACCTGAACTTCGCCCAGCCCCAGTCCTCTGGCGATCTGCGTGGCGGAAACCTTTTCCGCATCCATTCTGCGCAGATAGCGCAGATACATGGGCAGTCGTCCCAGTGTCGCTTTTGAAAGCGTACTCTGCAAAGGAGCAGCCCCCTTTCGATACACATCATATCGAATTGCCGGGGCTTTGCGAATTACCAAAACCGTATAGCCGATATATCACAGTTGATAAGTTGCGCTCCATTATGTGCAAAAAAAGAAGCTTTGCTGCCGGATGCGACAGCAAAGCGTTTGCCGGAATCGGTTTATTCTCTTTTGGGAATACAGGCGCGCCTGGACCGGGTCAGCTCCGTGATAAAGCACTTGTCCAGTTCTGTCAGCTGATAGTCCTGCCGGTGAATCAGCATATCCCGGTACATCCGCTGATTATCCGCACATTTCCGCTGCACCAGATGCAGCTGACGCAGAAGCCGCTCCGGCAGGGGCGATACCCACATAAAGGTTTCAGGGTTTTCGGCAAGCAGATCCAGCTGACTTCCCCGTTCAAACACGAAGATGCGCCTTGGCGTCTGCGGCAGCTCCTCATCCCGGACCGCAGAAAGCGGCAGGGAAGGCACGTAAGGATCGGCGTGCGCAATCTGGATGTAGTGCTGCAGATCGGAAAAATGGATCGTGTCCATGGCTGCAAGGCCGCAGTCTTCCCGCATGACAAGCACATACCTGAACTCCGCGACGATTTCACCGCTCAGGCCCTTCTCCGCCATCATCTGCTTGAAATACTTATCGTAGCCTGCCGCATAGCGGATGATGCCCAGGTTATATCCGACCTCCAGGATGTTTTTCACTGCGTGCAGCGCATTGGTTTCCTGGTAAAAGATTTCCATGTTATCCTTTCCCAGCAACCGGGAAAAGGAAGCAAAGGCATCCGATATATAACTGGCCCTGGGCACGGAAATGGAAAAACGCCGTTTGCCGGGTTTCCGTTCCTTGTACTGGCTTTCCATCTCGTCCACCTGCTCCAGAATCTTCTGTGCCTGACGGACAAAGAGTTCACCGTCCGGGGTGAGCATCATGCCTTTGGATGAGCGGCGGAAGAACTGGATGCCAAGGTCCGATTCCATTTCCTTGACCACTCTGCTCAGATTGGGCTGGGCAACATGCAGTTCTTCTGCTGCCCGGTTAAGGGAACCGTTTTCTGCAATGGAAACCACATATTTCAGATGCAGGATATTCATTCGATTTTTTCCTCTCTGCAGATCGCTCCGGTCCTCGCAAAGCTTTTGTATGCAAGCCCTGTCAGATTTCGATGTGCGGCGGGAAAATCCTGCCTTGGAAGGAAGTCTGTGTCCGGCCGGACATATGGCTGCGGACAGTCCGGGCGTGAAAAAAGGAGATGATGCCGGTCATCTCCTTTTTTCGCGTGTGGTTTGCGGTCTGTTCACTGTACGGTGTCTTCCGGGGCGTTTGCGCCCGGATCCCCGCGCTTGCCCTGCTCTGAAGTCCGGTAGGCGGTGGGACTGAGTCCGTAATACTTTTTGAAGGCTGCCGAGAAGACCAGCTGATCGCTGTATCCGGACCTGGAAGTGATTTCCTTGACGGAGAGGGATGTGTCCCGCAGAAAAGATGCGGCATGGCGCATGCGGCATGCGATGAGATACTGCTGCGCGGAACGCTTCAGCTCTTTCTGGAAGGCGCGGTTCAGCGTGGTACGGGAAATGCCGATATGGCTGGCCACATCCTCCACGGTGATCGAGGAATGCATGTACATTTCCTTGATATAGGCGCGACCGAGCTCGGCATAGAGGACGTCCGGTGATTCGGTTCTGGTGAATTCCAGACCGCCGCTGGTCTTTTCATACTCTGCTGCCAGCAGGGAGAAAAGATGGATCATGCAGGCTTCCCGTGCCAGGGTGTCGGAGGCGGAGAGGGACCTGCGGCCGATGATGTTCTCGTAAAACCGGGAGATGCAC
>CACYNZ010000502.1 GCA_902775835.1 uncultured Eubacteriales bacterium
AACAAATGTGAACTTTTTTGGCAATAGATTGACCTGAAATCACATATAATGATACAGCTTTTTTTGAATTCTGTAAATCCCGCATCGGATTGAGTACTGTAAAAAACTGACTTAAAACGACCATTTACGTGGACAGAATAAAAAAAAGATGTGAATGAGCAGTGAATGTTTCGAAGTTTCGCAGCAGAAGAATCTGGTACAAAAACGTCATGATGACCCAAACAGTGCTCCGGGGCCGGGGAAATTGGAGGAATGCGGTCATACTGCATGGAATCGGGGAGGACACAACCCTGTGCTTTTCATGAAAGCCGGGCATGAAGAAGGCCGCCGTGTGCTTGCATGAAACGCGGGATACTGGTACAATTGCCCTTGAAGCCGGAAAACCCCGGCACGGAAGGAGAATGAAAATTGGCTCAGAATCCTACTTTTGTGATTACCATGCAGGACGGCCGTCAGATGAAAGGCGAGCTGTATCCGGATATTGCCCCGCAGTCTGTAGGCAACTTTATTGCCCTGGCCAACAGCGGTTTTTATGACGGTGTGATCTTTCACCGGGTCATCCCCGGCTTCATGATTCAGGGCGGCGATCCCAAAGGAATCGGCATCGGCGGCCCGGGCTACAGCATCAAGGGTGAGTTTGCAGCCAATGGGTTTGCCAATCCGCTCAAGCACACCTACGGCGTGCTCTCCATGGCCCAGTCCATGATGCCCAACTCTGCCGGAAGCCAATTCTTCATCATGACGAGCGATTCCCCGCATCTTGACGGTCAGTATGCTGCCTTCGGCAAGGTCCTGGAAGGCATGGAAGTGGCTGATTCCATCGTCAATACCCGGCGTGATATGCGGGATAAGCCGCTTGTACCCCAGGTCATGGCATCGGTCCGTGTGGAAACCTTTGGAGAAACCTATCCCTTTGAAAAACTGTAAAACGGGATCCAGCGCGCAGCCGGTACGCTCACCGCTGCGCTTTTTGGAAGAAGGATATCAGCATGGACGGAGATAAGAAAAAGATTGCAGTCAATGTGGGCGGGAAGGGGTACACCCTGGTGTCCTCGGATCCGCCTGCCTATGTGCAGCGTGTGGCGGCCTTTGCAGACCGCACACTGCGGGAAACGGCCATGGCAACGCATCAGAGCGTGCAGCAGGCTGCCATTCTCGCGGTGATTTCGCTTGCGGATGAAGTCATCAAGAGTCAGGATGAAATCAGCCGCCTGAGAAGGGAAAACCAGCAGCTCAGGGGCACAACAGAAAGCTGAGAAAGGAAGACAGGATCGTGCGAGTCATGGAGAACCTTGCCCCGGCGGGCAATTTCGCAGCGCTCGAACGTGCATGCGCAGGCGGGGCAGGTGCGGTCTACCTTGGGTTCTCTGCTTTCTCAGCGCGCGCAGGCGCGGGCAACTTCAACCGGGAGGAACTCAGGGAGGCTGTGCACTTTGCGCATCTGCATCATATGCGGGTGCATGTGACGGTCAACATCCTGATCAAGGATGAGGAAATGCCGCAGGTCGTGGAAGTCCTGCGCTACCTGAATGAACTCGGCGTGGATGCCGTGCTGGTCCAGGATCTGGGCGTTCTCTCTGTGCTCAGGTCCTGCTTTCCATCCCTTCCCGTGCATGCCTCGACACAGATGGCCCTGCACAACAGAACCGGGGCTGCCTGGTGCCGGGATATGGGCATGCAGCGGGTGGTGCTGGCCAGAGAATGCTCTCTGGCAGAGATTGAGAAATGTGCGCTTCCGGGAGACATTGAGATCGAAGTATTCGGACACGGGGCGCAGTGCGTCAGCGTGAGCGGGCAGTGCCTCTTTTCGTCATGCATCGGCGGGCGCAGCGGCAACCGCGGACGATGTGCCCAGCCCTGCCGCCTGATGTACCGCTATCGCGGAAAGACCGGTGCATGGCTTTCACCGAGGGACGTGTGCACCCGCGACTACCTGGATGCGTTTGAAAAGGCGGGGGTTGCCTCGCTGAAAACAGAAGGCCGTCTGAAGCGGCCCGAATATGTGGCTGTGGTTGCAGAGAGCTACAGCAGGGGCCGCGACAGCGCAGCGTCCGGACACTTCCGCGCAGCGTCCCGGGAGGAAAAACAGGGTCTGATGCAGATTTTCCAGCGCGGCGGGTTTATGGACGGCTATGCCTTCGGCAGTGAGGATGCCGCGGTCATTGATCCCACGCATGTGAGCCATACAGGCATCCATCTGGGAACGGTCACGCGTGCGGACAGCCGGTTTGCGACGGTGCTGCTGGAACATGACCTGCATGACGGGGACCAGCTGGCCTTCGGTGAAACACGGGAGGGCGAGATGATCTACAGCGGACGGCCGTGTGCCGAAGGGGAACAGGCGGAAATCCGCCTGCGTCCGGG
Organism: uncultured Eubacteriales bacterium; assembly: GCA_902775835.1. The sequence goes on from CACYNZ010000502.1 coordinate 2,365, forward strand.
CATGCAGGTCCGCAAAGGGGACCGGGTCCGCCGTCTGGTGGATGCGCAGCAGCTCGCCCGGGCTCAGGCGCTGCCGATTCCGAAGATTCCGCTGACAGGGACGCTTCGGGCGATCCCCGGCGAGGTGCTTGCGCTGAGACTGACAGACGGCATCTCTCAGGTGTCCGTGGAAGCGGGCATTGT
>CACYNZ010000503.1 GCA_902775835.1 uncultured Eubacteriales bacterium
AAGGATGGATACGCTTGCAGAGGAAGGCGATCCGCATTATCTGTCCCTTCCGCACCCGCATACGGAGGGCCGGTATGATTACAGCTTTTCCGGAATGAAAACGGCTTTCCTGAACGCAGTACATCATCTGGAACAGACGGGCACAGAACTGCCACGGGCAGACCTGGCTGCATCGTTCCGGGAAGCGGTGGTTTCCGCACTGGTGGAAAAGGCAGCTCTGGCCATGGAGGACACCGGTGCCAGGATTATGGCCATGGCGGGTGGCGTCTCTGCGAACCGGCTGCTGAGACAGCGTATGCAGGAGACCTGTGACCGGCTGGGCGTCCGACTGTATATGCCAAGACTGGACCTGTGCACGGATAACGGTGCCATGATTGGCTCAGCGGCATATTATCAACTGCTCAAGGGTACCGTTGCCCCTCTGACACTCAATGCCATGCCGGCACTCAGGCTGGTATAACCCCGGCGTGCATACATCTGAAACCTTTTTCAAAGAGGGCAAAGCTATGAATATGATTGAGATCATAACGAAGAAGAAACTGGGACAGACACTTACCCGAGAAGAGATAGAAGCGTTCGTGGATGCAGCAGCAAAGAATACAGCTCCGGATTATCAGCTGGCAGCACTTCTGATGGCGATCCGGCTTAACGGCATGAATCCACAGGAAACAACGGACCTGGCTATGGCCATGGCTCATTCCGGTGATATTGCAGACCTGAGCGGGATCCCCGGAGTCAAGGTGGACAAGCATTCAACAGGTGGGGTAGGAGACACTACAACGCTTGTGCTTGCTCCGCTGGTCAGTGCATGTGGTGTGCCTGTCGCAAAAATGAGCGGACGCGGTCTTGGGCATACCGGCGGCACGCTGGACAAACTGGAATCGATTCCGGGCATGAGTGTATCGGAGACCGAAGCCCAGTTTGTGGAACAGGTGAACCGGGATGGCATTGCAGTGATCGGCCAGACGGGGAGTCTGGCTCCGGCAGACAAAACACTGTATGCATTACGGGATGTGACTTCCACAGTAGACAGTCTTCCATTGATTGCTTCCTCCATCATGAGCAAGAAGCTTGCATCCGGAGCGGATGCCATCGTGCTGGATGTCAAGACTGGCAGCGGTGCGATCATGCAGACGCTGGAGGGTTCGGTTGCACTGGCGGAAACCATGGTCAAGATCGGACATCTTGCGGGAAAGCCTGTCCGGGCGATTGTTACGGGTATGGAACAGCCGCTTGGAACACATGTCGGGAATGCCTTGGAAGTCAAGGAAGCGATTGATGTGCTTGCCGGCAGAACCCGGGGTGATCTGCTGGAGGTTTCACTGATTCTTGGCAGTCATATGCTGATTCTGGCTGGTAAGGCAGACAGTGAAGACCAGGCCAGACAGATGCTGATGGAAGCACTGGAATCCGGACGCGGGCTGGAAAAGCTGAGAACCATGATCCGAGCGCAGGGTGGGGACCCGGGCGTTTGTGATGATGTCAGAAGGTTGCCTCAGGCTCCGGTCCGCCGAACGGTAAGAATGCAGCAGACAGGGATTATTGCCGATATGAATACGACAGCTCTCGGCCTTGCTGCGCAGGCCATGGGTGCCGGCAGAATCCGTAAAACGGATGTAATTGATCCGGCTGTCGGCTATATTCTGAAAGTCCGGATTGGCGATCATGTTACAGATGAAACGGAGCTCTGTGAACTGTTTGCCAGAAGTGAAGAGGATGCCCTGAAAGCAGAACAGGCGATCCGTAATGCGATCACGGTATCCTGCCAGGAAGTTTCAAAGCCTCCGCTGTGGTATGCGATTGTGACAGCAGACGGAATCCAGTACGCACAGAAGGCATAAGGAGAGAACGAAATGGGAAAAACCTGCGTATTGTATGATCGTGAGTGCATTGGGTGCGGCGAATGTGACCGCTGTGATCTGGACCCAGAGAAGATTTGCGACAATTGTATGAAGTGCGTTACCGGGAATCAGGAATTCCGCTCTGTAAAAATTGACGGAATTTACCTGAACGATTCTGACGGAAAGAAGAACGGTCAGGAGTAAAAACGTACAAATCTTTAATCTGATTCGTCGTCAAACGCCGGATCGCCTGGAAGATGGACATGCTCTGCGGCCATTCGTCTCCGTGCATCAGTCATATCAGCATAATGCCTGCGTGTTGTATCCACAGAAGTATGTCCAAGCACGTCTGCAACAAGGTAAATATCACCGGTTTCATTGTATAAATTTGTGGCATATGTACTGCGAAGCTTATGCGGGCTGATTCTTGGTTTCATCGGTGCGGCGACAGAAGCGTATTTTTTTACAAGATTCTGAACCGCCCGTTGGGTAATTCGTTTTTTCTGCAGGCTGAGAAACAAAGCATTTTCATGCCCTGGTACAGCCTCGATATTCGATCTTTCTTCAAGATAGGCCGCCAATGCTTCTGCTACTTCCGGCGGATAATACAGGATGACCTGGTTGCCGCCTTTTCTGGTAACCAGAACGGCGTTATTCTCAAGGTCAAGATCTTTCAGATCAATGCCGATGCATT
>CACYNZ010000504.1 GCA_902775835.1 uncultured Eubacteriales bacterium
CCGTTTGACGAAATACCGGATGATCCCGAAATCCAGAAAAAGATGGCCAAGAAGCAGCTTTTCCTCTGGAAGCTCATCCGTGCCAAGTGCAAATACCGCACCTGGCTTTCGGAAGGTTTCGTTGACAGGAAACGATATCTGAAGAACATCCCATACCGTATGCTGGCCTCCGTGCTCAGCATGGACTGGCTGAAGAACGCGTATGACCGTGAATGCCAGAAGTACAATGACGGCACGCATGACATGCTGACGGTTCAGGGCTGTTCGGACTGCCTTCGCTGGAAATTTCGGAAATCCTGGTTTGAAAGCATGCTGGATATGGAATATGAGGATACGCGTTTCCCGGTGCCATGCGGCTATGATGCCATACTTACCCTGTATTATAAGGACTATATGACGCCGCCTCCGGAGAATAAGCGCGGCAACCGGCACGGCATTGTCAGCTTTCAGGCGTGATGCGGGAAGGCTCAGCATGCCGGATGCGGGCAAATGGACAAAGGAGCTATGGGTATGACACAAAAGGAAATCGGAACGGAAGAACTGAAGAAAATCCAGTTTGAGATTCTCTGCTTTGTCGATCAGTTCTGCAAAAACAACGGCATCCGCTACTGGATTGACTGCGGAACGCTTCTGGGCGCTGTCCGGCATAAGGGGTTCATTCCGTGGGATGATGATATTGATCTTGGCATGCTCAGGGAAGACTTTGACAGGTTCTGTACGACGTTCAATGCTTCGTCGGACCGGTATGTCGTGCACTCCACAGCCACAGATCCGGAGTATTACTTCCCCTTTGCAAAGGTGTATGATTCACAGACCGTGCTGTATGAACCGGACCGGAATGGCTATAAGCTTGCGGTGAATATTGACATCTTTGTCTATGACAATGCGCCTGACGATGACCGGAGGCTGGAGAAGGCGTACTTCTGGCGGGATTTCTGGCGAAAGCTGAATAATGCAAGAACATCCCATCATCGTGCAACAGACAACCCGGTGAAGGAACTTGTGGTGAAGGCAGGAAGCATGCTGCTGAAAGTCTTCCCGAAGGATTTTTTTGTCAAAAAACAGGTCAGATGCTGCAGAAAATATGAGCATGAGCAGACTTCACGGGTTGGAAACTTTTCCGACAGTGAACGGATGGTCTGCAGCAAGCGGGTGTTCAGCGGCTTTGTGGAACTTCCGTTTGAGGGCAGAATGTTCCCTGCCATGGCAGGGTATGATGAATGGCTTCGGGCGTTTTTCGGAGACTATATGGTACTGCCTCCGGAAAGTAAGAGGGTATCCCATCACGAATTCGAAGCGTTCTATCTGGACATGCCCGGAAAATGACGGAAGCGGCTTTCAGGGAAGGCCGTGCATCGGGCCTGCAGTTGAAAACAGGGATGATTCTGGTATAATTTTCTCGCTTGCAATGGCAGCGGCCGGGAAGCTGATGGGGTATACCCTGGAGGATTCCGTGATGTACACGGCCATTCCCATGATGAGCGGGGGAATGGGAGCGGGCGTGATCCCGCTCGCCGACATTTACACGCAGGGGTTTCAGGCCGGACATGCGGAGGTGATCTCGCGTCTCATACCTGCTTCCGCGGTCGGCAATGTGGCCGCCATTCTCATGGCGGGCCTCCTGGGCCGCCTGGGCGAAAAGGTGCCTCGTTTAAGCGGCGGCGGGTCGCTTGTGCGGGAGAAGAATCTCTCGCCGGATCAGAGCCGGAAAGAGACCGGCCGCACAGCGGACGTGCGCGGTCTGGTGACGGGCCTTGTGGCGGCGCTCGGTTTCTCGCTGGGCGGTTACTGCCTGCATCATCTGGTCCCCGGGGTTCACACCTATGCGTGGCTGATTCTCCTGACAGCGGCGGCGCGGGGCTTCGGCCTGATTTCCGAGCAGGCGTCAAAAGGGGCGTATGAGCTCAGCCGCGTCGTGCTGACCTGCTTCACGCACGCCGTCCTGATCGGCATCGGCATCGCGCTGATCGACCTGGATGCGGTGGCCAAGGTTCTGACGCCGTCCTGGCTTCTGCTGGTCATCGTGATTACGGCAGCCGTGACGGCGGGCGCCGCTTTCGGGGGCTGGCTGGTCGGATTCTGGCCGATCGAGTCCGCCATCACGGCGGGCCTCTGCACCATCAACATGGGCGGGACCGGCAATATCGCGATCCTGTCGGCCTCGAAGCGGATGGAGCTTCTGCCCTTCGCCCAGCTGGCGACGAGGATCTGCGGCTCGATGACACTGGTGGCGGCCAGCTTCCTGGTCAGGTTCTTTAACTGAAGGAACGCTGGTTATTCCGTTCTGCCCGTGCTCCGCTCCCGATATTCCGTGGGGCTCATCTGATAGGATTTGCGGAACATTTTCGTGAAGGCCAGCGAGTCGGGATATCCGCACTGCTCCGCGATCTGCGTGACGGTCTCCTGCGTGCGGACGAGCAGCTCGGCGGCCCGGTCCATGCGGAGACGGATCAGGCATTCCTGGGGAGACATCTGATACTCCTCGCGGAAGCATTTGCACATATGACTGCGGTCCACCCCGATATAATCGGCG
>CACYNZ010000505.1 GCA_902775835.1 uncultured Eubacteriales bacterium
AGGCGCGGTCGCGGACAGCACTCCGGCGGTGCGCAGCGTAGCCAGCAGGGCGTTGAAGTCATTCTTCAGGTTGGCTACGGTGGCCGCCTCGCTGTCAGCCACATAAGGAGCGGTGCCGGAAGCCGCGTTTCCGCTGGCGCTGCCGGGAAAATTCTCGACCTCCGCGCCGTCCAGAAAGGTCAGCTTGCCGCCGATCACCAGCTGTTCGCCGCCATGAGCAAAGTAGTTCTTGGAATTATAGGTGTTCGCCATAGGATGTCCCTCCTTCAAAGGAATGGGAGCCACCCGCGTTCAGATGGCTCCCATGGTCGGTTGGGGTTATCAAGCCTTCACAGCCAGGCACTTCATGGCCTCAGCCAGCACCAGACGGCCATCCACACGCTGCGTAGCGCGGAAGCCGACCTGACCGGTAACGGCGAAGAGCTCATTCAGACGCTGGAAGGAACGACCCTGGCGGTCAGCGATCCAGTAGGACTTGAAGTCACCGAACAGGATCACCTTTTTGCCAGCGCCGATCTCCGGCATATAGGGAGAAGTGACCAGGCGGTAGTTGAGCAGGGTGTCGGGCTGACCCTCCTTCAGGCCGGGCTGCCACAGGTACTGGCCCTGGCCATCCTTCAGCTTCCGGATGGCCTTTACGGTGCTGTCGTTCAGCAGGAAGACCGCCTTCTTGCGGTACACGCTCTTGATGGAGTGCACCAGATCGAAGATCTCATCGGCAACGATGGTAGTACCAGCAGTGGTCACGCCGGTGCCCGCGCCGTTGGTGGCGTGCAGCAGACCAGTGGGCCTGCCGGTGCCATTGCCATTGATGAAGGCCTCTTCCTCGGCAGCGCCGATGCGGCGGGCGAACTCAGCGGAGATGTAGTTTTCGATATCGAAAACGCTGTCCTGCAGAAGCTCGTCAGACACCTTGATCATGGTGGCTACCTTGTGAGCGCCAATGGAGATCTGACCGAAGGAGTCATCGCTATCGGGAATGGTGCCTTCCTCATCCACCCAGGAAGCGGTACCATGGGAAGCCACAATCGGGATCTTCCGGTCGCCGGAGCTGGTCTGAATAACGGTGCACAGGGAGCGCAGTACATTTTCCTCCTCAAGGCCCTGCACCAGGGTGCGCTCGTACTCATCCGGCACGAGATAGCCGCCCTCGGAATCAGTGCCGATCTGCAGGGCGTTCATGACGGCAGGGCTGGCGGAGCGGTTCCGGATCATACCCCAGAAGGCATTCCGATACTCATCGGAGGCGCGGCCCTGCTTCTGAGCAGTGGCAGTGGTGGGACGGGAAACCAGAGGCGCGGCGGTGGGCTGATCCAGCTCACGGTCGATCGCGGCCTGACGCTCCAGACGCTCGATTTCTTTGCCGAGGGCAACCACATCGGCCTCCATCTTTTCATAGGTGGCGTTGTCTTCAGCGGAGACCATGCCGTCTTCACCGCGATGGCTGTCCAGGAAGGCCTTGGTCTGGTTCCACAGGTTAGCGCGCTTTTCACGCAGAGCAAGAATCTGATTCATAGTGTTTTCCTCCATTTCTTCATTTCAAAAGCGACAGCCGTTTCATCAGGTCTGCCGCTTTCACTCGGTTGTCAGGGGTAACGGGTTCAGGGGTAGGTTCCGGATCAGGCGGGTGCGCCGGTTCCGGCTTGGGCAGGGTGGCAATCACCCGGTTCATGAGACAGGCGGCTGCAGCCCGGCGACCAAAAGAAAAACCCGACACGTTGTCGGGCAGATCCAGGGCTCCGGTATAGAGCACCTCATCACAGAAGCCGAGCTCCTTGGCCTTCAGAGCGTTCATCCAGGTCTCGCCGTCCATGAGCTTTGAGAGCTCATCCCGACTGAGGCCCGTCTTGATCTGGTACGCATTGATGATGCTTTCCTTCACCTCGTCCAGCAGCTGGATGGCCTTCCGCATTTCTTCGGTGTCACCCATAGCCATGGTGAAGGGATTATGGATCATCATCATACTGGTTGGGCTCATGCACACCTTGGTACCCGCCATGGCAATGACGCTGGCTGCAGATGCCGCCATGCCGTCAATCTGCACGGTGACATCGCCGGGATAGTCCATGAGCATAGTGTAGATCTGACTGGCCGCGATGCAGTCGCCGCCAGGGCTATTGATGTGTAGGGTAATGGGGCCGTTTCCGGAGAAAAGATCCTCCTTGAACATGGCAGGCGTGATATCATCGGAGAACCAGGATTCCTCAGCAATCACACCTTCCAGATACAGGGTACGGGTCTCATCATCGTTTTTGACCCAGTTCCAGAAATGTCGCATAGCGAATTCCTCCTTAATGTCGATGCGTCCAGCCGATGGCAATCATTAGCAGGATGCTGAGTAAAATGAGTGCGGCAATGACGATCAGGCTGGGAACAATCAAGGCTGCATCCGCTCCCTTCTTTCAGGCTGAGTCTGCCTGGTGACATCGTCGGTCTGCTGCTTCATGGCCGTGGTAATGGGGATCATGTTGCCGTTGACCAGGTAGGCGTCTCCGCCCTGA
>CACYNZ010000506.1 GCA_902775835.1 uncultured Eubacteriales bacterium
AAAGTCAGTTCATTGACTTGAAGACAGTCGGAAAAAATCTGATTCACGGCTTGATCGGCTCCGGTACCATTATTCTTCTATCGTCACTGATACGCCTGATTCCGATGAATCCACTTGTGCGGTTGTTTGCGGTTGTGTTAGCATCCGTTCTTGTTTATGCTGCTGAACTGTTTTTGCTGAAGAACCAGATCTTTCTGGATGCAGCTGGAAAAATGCTCAGGAAAGTCAGACGGAACAGGCCGGAAACGAATCAATCATCTGAATGAATTCTGAAAACAATGAAATGAAAAGCAGTATGCTGTGATGGCCTGATATGAAAATACCCCCGGAGCATGACCGGGGGTATTTTCATATCTGTTCGGGCTTGCGCCGATGACAGCGTATTGCCTCATACAGGATCAGAAGAAGGAGACCAGCTAGTGTGCAAATAAAACCGGCTGTATGGTAATCGACATGATAGATCATCTCAATGGTATTATTTCCGTTCTCGAGCGGAATGGAATAGAGGCAGTCGCCGATCAGCTCAGGTTCGACTTCTTTTCCGTTGCAGGTGATGCTCCAGCTTTTGTCGTATGGCACAGACAGAAAGAGGCGCTGATCTGAACCGGATGCCTCAGCTTCCACGTGGACTCGGCCGTTCCGGATATCGATGACGGAGGCTGCATTTTTTTGGAGAGAGGCCGTGATTTCCACAAGTTTGTTCAGATCAAGCGCATAGAACTGTTCCTTCCCATTGGAAGAAAGCGGGCTTCCTGCCGTGACGGTAACTGTGCAGGATGACGAATTCTGATCCTGAAGCGGGATGTAGAACACAGACGGTGAGGTCCATCTTGCGTAGCGGGTCTGATAGATGTCGTTGACATTGACAGTTCCGTCGTACTCCTGGTCCCACGGCAGATTGCCGTAAACAGCGTAATTCCCTTTTAAGGGAGTCTTGATTTGATAACACAATGATCCGTCTGACCTGGATGATACGGTATAGTTCAACGGCGTATAGAGGTCGGCAGCCTTTCCAGACAACTGACTGAACAGGGCATTCTGATATTCAAACGAATTCATGCTACCGGTATTCTGGCTACCAATCTCATTTCTCGAATAGGTGAATGCCATCGGGAGTGCATATGGGTTCTCGTAGACCGACTTTCCATTCTGTTCGCCTAAATCGTTCCGCAACGTCAGACCTTTGATCGGATAGGCAGACAGGACGTATTTGACACCTAGGAGAGAATCGGTCCCCAGAATGGAAGTATTCACAATACAGTAGTTTTCGCTGTTCTGCCGGTATCCGGATTTGTTGAAAAAAGTCAGCTGCACGGTGTCTGGGGAAGAGGTATAACCTGCGATGGACCAGTAATGAAAGGCCATAGCCTCCTGATAGTTGGATGTCAGCCCGGCAGAATTATTTCTCCTCGTTGAGGTCTGGGAAATCCGATAAAGAGACGAATCACTGCCTTTTATTTCATCAATCTGCTGTTGTTCGTTTGCGACGTATGTTCTGTAATCACTGACGTCATCTGTGTGATAAATGTCCATCTGCTTGCTGACACCATATCCTGTTTCTGTCAGAAAGAGAATGCCCATGAGCACACAGACTACGAGCTTTCGAGAGACTCGAACCGATGATGTTTCTGCTATAAGGCGTATGCTGATCAGGACGCCAAGGGTGCATACAATGACAAGAAAAATGGAACGATAGGCCACCTCCAGGTTGGGCGTTCCTTTAAGCTCATTAAAGATAAGAATCAGCAGAGAATAGGCTGCTGCGGCGAGAGGAACCCGGCTGCGGATATCTTCTTTTTCAGCAAGCAGGAAAAAATCTGCGGCAATGAAGACAAGCGTCAGGCTACCGACATAAGAGAAACGGTACCAGTAAGAAGCGACGTCTTTGAAAAGTGAAAACAGGGCATAGAACGGATTCCAGTAAAAAAGAAGCAGAACAGTGAGGAGCAGAAAAGCATATATTCCTTTCCTCATCTTCTTTATCTTCCTGCATAAAAAGAATCCGATGCATCCGAGAACAGGAAGACTTCCCGCGTACAGTGAGACGGTGCCGAGTGAGCTCATGCTTCCCGGGACATAAGCTTCAATGCTCGTCAGAAGATTTCCAATAAAGGTTTTATTCTTCAACATACTGAAGTCAAGCGAACCTCTTGTGCTCTTCCGCATGGCCCCGATAGTGGGAAGAAACAGGATTCCGCTCAGCATGACTCCGATGAGCATCCAGATGCAGAAGCGCAATGCACTTGTCAGGAATGTAAGGATGGATTTTCGAAATGTCGTACGGGTCTCCGCGATCAGCAGAACGGTTTCAAACAGGAACCAGAGGATGGCAAACAGGCAGTTGATGCCGCCGGTATACCAGTTGAAAAGAACCGAGCACGCCACTGCAATTGAAAGAAGCAGTCCCTTCTTCTGACGGACGAGCCGATAGACGCCGAGCAGAATCAGAGGCAGCATATAGACACCGTCCAGCCAGATGATGTTCATG
>CACYNZ010000507.1 GCA_902775835.1 uncultured Eubacteriales bacterium
GCATACTCTGGTGCAATATACCCGGCTGAATTGTATGCTGATCCGGCCCGGAATGGGATATTACCTGCCGGCGCTCTTTTCCACTCTTTAAAGCGGGGGATCAGACAAGATTCCGGCAGGATCCACATGATCTGAAATTTCAAAAAAATTTACTATTTTTTCGAAAGAAATTCAAGGTAACGCTGACCTTCCGCGTACTATAATAAGCCTAAAGATCCATGCGGCGGGCGATATGCTGCTTCGACATGGGAAAATTGAAAGGAGACGATACCCTATGAAAAAGACTTTGGCGATGATCGTTGCTGCCATCATGCTGTTGTGCGTGGCGTCCGCGTTGGCGGATAACGCGGACAAGCCCGTGATCTGGTTCAACCGGCAGCCCTCCAACAGCACCACCGGCGAACTGGACATGGACGCCCTGACCTTCAACGGCAAGACCTATTATGTTGGCTTCGATGCCAAGCAAGGCGCCGAACTGCAGGGCCAGATGATCGTGGATTACCTGCTTGCCCACGGCGAAGGCCTGGACCGCAACGGTGACGGGATCATCGGCTACGTGCTGTGCATCGGTGATGTTGGCCACAACGACTCCATCGCCCGTACCCGCGGTGCACGCAAGGCTCTCGGCACCGCCGTACCGGATTCTGCCCAGGGCAAGACCGAAATCGTCACCATCGACGATGTGGATCCGTCCCCCATCGGCATCAATACCGACGGATCTGCCTCTGCTGTCAAGGACGGCGAGATCGTGATCGACGGTACCACCTACATTGTCCGTGAGCTGGCCTCTCAGGAAATGAAGAACTCCTCCGGCGCCACCTGGGACGCTCCCACTGCCGGCAACGCCATCATCGCATGGGACGGCTCCTTCGGCGATCAGATCGACGTGGTGGTCTCCAACAACGATGGCATGGGCATGGCTGTGTTCAATGGCTGGGCCCAGGAGAAGGGCGTGCCCACCTTCGGTTATGACGCGAACAGCGATGCTGTGGCCGCTATCGCGGACGGCTACTGCGGCACTATCTCCCAGAACGCCGACGTGCAGGCCTATCTGACGCTGCGCACCCTGCGCAACGCCCTGGACGACGCCGACATCTTGGTGGGTATCAGCACCCCCGACGCTGCCGGCAATGTACTCAGCGATGACCTGTACTACTATGACGAAGCGACCCGCTGCTTCTACGCCCTGAACGGCGCCGTGACCGCCGCCAACTACGAAGCGTTCCTGGATGCCACCGCTCCCAATCCCGCCTTCAACAAGCAGCTGAGCGAAGATGACGCCGCAGTGAAGAAGGTATGGCTGAGCATCTACAACAGCGCGGACAACTTCCTGAACGCTACCTATGTGCCCCAGCTGAAGAACTATGCTTCTGCCCTGAACCTGGATGTGGAATACGTCCTGGGCGACGGCCAGACCGAAGCGAACCTGATCGACCGGCTGGGCAACCCCTCCGAGTATGACGGCTTCGCCATCAACATGGTCAAGACCGACAACGCGGCTTCCTACATGGTCAAGCTGATGCAGTAATCGGAAGCAATAATCGGATGCAATCATCTGAAACGCAATCCCGGTAAAGGGTCAGAATGGGTCATTCGGTGAGCCTTTCACCGGATGACCCTGTTCTTCTTTTGAGCCATACGTATGGCAGCTCTGAAAAAGGCGGGATGACAACAATGGCTGGTCAGCAAGAAAAGAATATTCTGTCGATCCGTGGGATGTGCAAATCCTTCGGCCGGAACCGCGTTCTGGACCATATCGATTTCGATGTCAGGAAAGGCACCATCATGGGGCTGATGGGCGAGAACGGCGCCGGAAAATCCACCATGATGAAATGCCTGTTCGGTACCTATCAGAAGGACGAGGGAGCAATCCTGCTGGACGGGAAAGAAGTGAATTTTTCCGGTCCCAAGGACGCGCTGGAAAACGGCGTGGCCATGGTACACCAGGAACTGAACCAATGCCTGGAACGGAATGTACTGGACAATCTGTTTATGGGCCGGTATCCCCGGAATTCCATGGGAATGGTGGATGAGGGCCGGATGAAAAACGAGGCTTCCGATCTGTTCCGGAAGCTGAACATGACCGTGAATCTCAGTCTTCCCATGAAAACCATGTCGGTTTCCGCCCGGCAGATGGTGGAGATCGCCAAGGCCATTTCCTATAATGCCAAGCTGATCGTGCTGGACGAGCCAACGTCGTCGCTGACGGTGCGGGAAGTGGCCAAGCTGTTTGAGATGATGCGGAACCTGAAGGAGCAGGGCATTTCTCTGGTGTATATCTCCCATAAAATGGATGAAATATTTGAAATCTGTGACGAAGTCTCCGTGCTGCGGGACGGCAAAATGGTGCTGACCCGGCAGACGCGGGATACGAATATGAACGAACTCATCGCCGCCATGGTGGGGCGGACGCTGGACAACCGTTTCCCGCCGGTGGACAACGCGCCGGGAGACGTGGTTCTTTCCGTGCAGCACCTGTCG
>CACYNZ010000508.1 GCA_902775835.1 uncultured Eubacteriales bacterium
TAGGCCGCGCTCCTGTAGGGGTTGTTGGAAATGGTGTAGATTTCCATAGCCAGATCCCCGGAGGAATTGCCGAACGCCAGCACCGGCTGCTGGCCGATTTCACGAACGATGGCGTCCACCTTGCAGGTTTTGGCGTTCTCGCCGGCGTAGCTGCCGTCGAATACGATCTGGTCGTCAGGCTGGAACGTATAATTCGGATCCGCCGTCTCACCCTGGCCGGTGGCGGTATAGCCATACTCCGTGCCGATCACATGGGAGGGCGGGATGTTCAGCGTGCCGCGGATCACTTCCCGCACGATATTCCGCTCGGTGGCTGTGACGACATATACGGTGAAATCATTTTCCAGCAGCTTATCAAACAGCTCCAGCATGGGCTTGTAATAGGCATCGCCGCGCTTCAGGCCGGAAAAGCCCATGGCTTCGCTTTCTTTGAATGCGCGCACCAATTCCGCCAGATCCTTCATGGTCATGCCCCGGTAGGCAATGGCGCCGGCGGCTGCCTGGCGGGTGCTCATATTGCTGGGCTTTTCTGCGCCCGCGGCGTCCATGATTTCCTGGGCGACGGCTCTGACCGCATCGGTAATGGTATCGCTGCCGCTGTTCAGGGCATAATCCGCGAACACCATATATTCAAAGCAGAAGGGATAGGTTTCGCACATCAGCGTGCCATCCAGGTCAAACACGGCAATGCGATCCGGCACAGGGATATAATCGGGGGACGCTTCGTCTGTGACGGCCAGCAGATAAGCGTTCAGGCTTTCCGCTGCCGCCGAACCTTCCGTCCAGTATTCCGAAAGCAGGGCAGGCTGGCTTTCCGCAAGCACTGACACTGATGCCAGACAAAGCAGAAGCAGAACGAGCAGCATGGTCGAGATCTTTTTCAACACATAACCCCCCTCTTAATTTTTTAATGGACAGCATTGATTCTTTATATCATGTTTCCTGTCCCATCAGCGTGATTTGGCAGAATCACGGATCCGCTGATATGATACGACCAAATTGCGGTTTTGCCAACTCCTGATTTACAAGGTCATCATCGGTCAGACAGGTTGGAACTTGTCAATTACAGATAGTGATCCAATAACGCTGCTCAATTTCACCCTCTGAATTTCTGAATTCGTTTTCAAGAATTCCGCCATTATTGATGATGGATTTTGCTGATCCGACATTGTCCTTGTCACAGGTCATCAGCACTTTTTCGATCCCCAGTTTCCTGCATTCGATTAAGGCCAGTCGAATCATTTCCGTGGCATAGCCTTTTCTTCGTTCATTTGGTCTGATTCCATCCCCTATATGCCCGCCTTCTTTGAGCAGATACTCGTTCAGGTAATGACGGATATTGATCGCTCCAAGAAGCCTGTCCCGTTCCGTATCCAGCAGAAAGAATACAGAGTCAGGCACTTTCCCATCTGCTGCTTCTTTCACTTCAAGATTTTCAAGATAATAGTCGAAATCATGATAATCATTTTTAAAGATTGCCCAGGGAGAGTGATTTGTATGATTGAGCGCCTGGTCTGCTTTCCATTCGTCGATCATTTCTCCCAATTGCTTCTCATACGTTTTTGTGAGCTTTATCAGCTTCAGGCTCATCATACATTCCCCCTCACGAATCCCGAATGATCATCTATTCATTCACTTTATCATTACTTCTTCCGAACACACCAGATCACATTCTTCGCAGATCTATTTCCGCTCTCCATGTGATATCCTCCGAATATATCAACAATCTCATATCCCGTCAGCTCCAGAAGATACTTCATTTCCTGACGGTATGTCTGTCTCATCTTCAGTGGACGGATTCTTTCTTCAATAACATTCCCCTGATCATCCAGTACTTCAAACTTCCAGTTTCCACTCATAATCTGCGTATACGGATCGTAAGAAATCGCATTGTAGATTTTCTCATGCTGACCTTGTTTATTGGTGTACTCCAGGCGGAAAGAATAGTCTGTTTCTCTCGTTTTCATCTGCTGTGCCTGAAAAAAAGGATGCGGGTCAAACGTATTAAAGGTCAGCATTCCTCCGTCCACCAGATTCTCTCGAATGTTCAGCAACGCTGCCTTCTGAAGCTCCGGTGTCAGAAGATGCATGAACCCGCTTCTTGCAATGATTGCACACGAATACTTCCTGTCGCTTCTGAATTCTGTCATATTGGCAGGAAAAATATGCAACCTGAATCCTTTTTGCCTTGCTTTTTCATCTGCGACCCGGCACATTGCTTCTGAAAGATCGGTTCCGTCGGCCATGATCCCATGTTCCGCCAGGTACAGTAATACAGCTCCTGTTCCGCACGCTATATCAATCACGCCTTCTTTGCCATACTCCCGGGCAAAATCCAGGTAAAATTCCTGAAAGCCGGAATGATTGTCTTCATTCCGGTACATTGCATCAAGGTACAGATCGTAGTTTTCAGCGACATCTTCGTAATCATGCAGATCCATATTGCCTGTCCTCCGCTGCATTGAATGAATCGTCAAATC
>CACYNZ010000509.1 GCA_902775835.1 uncultured Eubacteriales bacterium
TTCAGAACTGACCGGAAGCTCAGATCTGCTCGAATTCAAATTCATCCCGTCTCTTCCGGATGAAGGACCACACAAAGAGTCCGATCCACAGGACGACGGAGACCATGGAAATTCGGACCGCGGTCTTGAAATGCGGTTCCACGTAGCTCATACTGACTTCGCTGGTTCCTCTCTTTAAGCGGATGCCGCACAGTCCTCCGTTGATATTCATGACAGGCGCTTCCTCACCGTTGACGGACGCATGCCAGTTCCTGGAATAGAGCAGCGGGATGCAGAGTACGCCGCCGTCGCATTGAACGGTGGACTTGTAGGTGTCATTTTCAAAGGAAATATCGTGGATCGACGTTTCCCTCAAGGCTTCCAGATGCGAATAAGGGTTTTCGCAGACGATCAGATCCATCGCGCCGATCACGGCGCTTTCCGTATCGTCGTCGAAGTCGAAGCGGAAGCCGCTGATGCCTTCCGGCAGCAGAATATCCATATTCAAACAGCCATGCGTCTGCCGCCATCTGAGCTCATGGACCGGCTGGTACTCAGCGGGTATGAGCGTGTCAGCATTGTGGAAGGAAAAGGCCAGTGCGCCCTGCGTGGCGCGATCTGCGATGTGTATCCCCCTTCGCATGCCCAGGCACTCCGTATTGAGTATTTCGATGACGAGATTGATTCCATCCGTCTGCTGGACCCGCTTTCCCAGCGCTCACTGGACCGGATCGAAGAAGCAGACATCATGCCTGCCTGTGAAATCATTCTTCCGGAAACAGAACGCAGCCGTGCAGCCGATCGCCTGCGTGAAGCGCTTGGCCAGCTGCGCCCCACATCCGGCGAAGCACTTCTGGATGACCTGCCGCCCATTCCTGAGGATGATGATGAACTGCCGGACTATTTTGACCAGCAAGTTGCGCCCAAGGTCACACAGTCTGTTGCCAGGGAACAGGAACAGCATCGACGGACACAGAACCTCATGCAGGATGCGGAACTGATCGAACAGGGCGTACCTGTCCGCCGCCTGTACGCGCTGCTTCCGATCCTGATACAGGAGGTCCATACACTCGCTGACTGGTACCATCCTGACCTGGTCATCCTGTGCAATCCTGACCAGCTGCGTGACCGCTGCAAGGAACGCCAGACCGGTTTTGCCGTGGACCTTGAGGCCGCTGTGGACCGCGGGGACGCACTCCCCGGACAGGAAAACCTGCTTCTCTCTTGGGAAGACACCATGGCATCCTATGCCACACTCCCGACCATACTTCTTTCCGATCTCACCCGCGGACTGGGCGGTATCGAACCGCAGATTGTCATCCGCAAGGATTTCCTGCCCCTGACCGGCTATGCCTCGCACATTAAGAACCTTGCACAGGACTGTTCACGCTGGCTGCAGGATGAATATACCGTCATTCTGCTTTCCGGCGGCACAGCACGCGGTGAACGTCTGCAGAATATGCTCGGTGAGCTCCAGGTTCCGGCTGCTTTCCTGGAAGACCCGGAAAACGTGCCTTCCCACGGCATCACCATACTGCCTCTCACCCTTTCACGCGGTTTCCTGTGGGAAGAAGCGCACCTCGTCCTGGTGTCTGACACGGATATCTATGGTGCCTCATACCATAAGGCCAAGTCCAGACGCAAGAGCGGGGAAAAACTCTCTGCCTTCACAGACCTGAATCCGGGTGACTATGTAGTCCACGAGGATCATGGTGTCGGGCTGTATCAGGGCACCATACAGATGAAGGCAGACGGTTCGATTCATGAATACCTGCTGATCCAGTATGCCGGGAACGATAAACTGTATGTGCCTATTGAACAGTTTCAGCGTGTACAGCGCTATATCGGCAATCCGAACCTGCCACCCAAGCTGAATGCCATTGGCGGCGGAGAATGGAGCAAGGCCAAGGGGAAAGTCAAGGAAGGCCTGAAAAAGCTCGCCTTTGACCTGGTAGCACTCTATGCCAAGCGCCAGGAACAGAGCGGGCACGCTTTCGCTCCTGATACTGTCTGGCAGCAGGAGTTTGATGACCAGTTCCCGTTTGAACTGACGGATGACCAGAAACAATCCGTAGCCGAGATCAAGCATGATATGGAATCCAGCCGGAATATGGATCGTCTGCTGTGCGGGGACGTCGGGTATGGAAAGACCGAGGTCAGCCTGCGTGCCGTATTCAAGTGTGTCATGGACGGCAAACAGGCTGCCATACTGGCACCAACCACCATACTGGCCCAGCAGCATTACAACACGGTCGTCAAACGTTTCTCCGGTTTCCCGGTCAATGTTGAAGTGCTTTCCCGCTTCCGCACATCCAAACAGCAGAAGGAGATTCTGGACAAGCTCA
The DNA here is from genome assembly GCA_902775835.1 of uncultured Eubacteriales bacterium. The sequence goes on from CACYNZ010000509.1 coordinate 2,325, forward strand.
GCCAGGGCAAGATCGATATTCTGATCGGTACGCACCGAATGCTGGCCAAGGATGTGAAATTCAAGAATCTTGGCCTCCTGGTTGTCGATGAAGAACAGCGTTTCGGGGTCGGACACAAGGAAATCATCAAGAACATGAA
>CACYNZ010000510.1 GCA_902775835.1 uncultured Eubacteriales bacterium
CAATACCGGTACCTATGGTGTACCTGAGTTCGGTACGGCTTTTGTGCGCGGCATGCTGGACGACACAAGTCCAAGCACCATGGAAGAGCTGCTCCGGATTTCCGGTCTCAGCCACGGTACGGATGTCTGGCTGGGTAACGCCCAGGACCTGATCCAGTCAGGCACTGCTACGCTTTCTGAATGCGTGTGCTGCCGCGATGATATCATGAATTATCTCATCGGCATGGATGTACCACCCAAGATGTCATTTACAACCATGGAAAGTGTCCGTAAGGGACGCGGTCTGACCCCGGATATGGAAAAAGCCATGATTGATCATCACGTACCGGAATGGTTTATGGATTCATGCAAGAAGATCAAATACATGTTTCCCAAAGGCCATGCCGTAGCCTATGTTACCATGAGCCTGCGCGTCGCCTGGTATAAACTGCATTACCCTGCAGCCTACTATTGTTCCTATTTTACTGTCCGCGGCGACGGATTTGATGCTGCCACCATGCTGATCGATCCGGATACATGCCGTCAGCGGATCCGCGAGATCCGCTCCGCTGACAAGGCCAGTGCCAAGGATAAGGAACAGCAGACCGCTCTCGAACTGGTGCTGGAGATGAATATGCGCGGCATACGTTTTCTGCCGGTTGATCTGTATAAAAGTGATATACGGAAGTTCGTCATCGAGAACGGAAATCTGCGCTGTCCATTCACCAGCCTTGGTGGTTTGGGCGAAAGCGCTGCCATTGCCATTCATGAAGCACGCAAAGCCGGCCCGTTCGTATCAATTGAAGACCTTCGAGCCCGTGCACATATCGGGCAGGGTGTAATTGATCTCCTTCAGGCACACGGAAGCCTGGCCGGCATGAGTGAAACCAGCCAGATGTCACTGTTCACCATGTAAGCAGGAGTTTTCCGCAGAGCGTCCAATATAACATTACAATATTGCTTTCGATGATATGCCTGATTTCAGAAAGGATGAATAAACATGGCAGTTCTTCACCGGGCTCGTGCTTGTATCATCGGCAATGATACCACGATGCACGCAATGCTGCGCCGCATGCTGCTCAACTGCGCGTACTTTGATGAGTACGATATACCGGAAACCCTGGAAATGCTCAAAGAACAGGTCCAGTTGCACGCAAAGGAGGACGGCGGAACCGGCGATACATTCCTGTATGAAATGATCTCTCCGAGACGGTACGCAGATGCCGAGCCCGGAACCTGTCGGCTGGATTTTCTCACGCATCCCGGCAATCTCATGACCGCCTGTTTTTCCTATGACTCAGCACAGGAGTTCCAGGTTCATGACTGGCTGGATCTGCATAACAGGATCGGCCAGCCCATGACCGTCATACTCCATGCCAGTGAAGACTTTTCCTTGGATAAAGGTGAAATCATTCTGGCCCAGGGGCATGCTCAGGAAAACTGGGATACCATCTGTGAAACCTGGTTATGGCTTATGGAGCAGTATGAATGTGGACTTCCGCCAGCAGAAGGCATCAGTCGGCTGAAGCAGCTTCAGAAAACACTGGAAGATGAAGAATATGATACGGATATCCCCCAGCTTTTATCTTCCTGTCTGACCTATCTTAAAAGCCTGTGCCTGAGTACCGAAGATAAAGAAGGTCTTGGCAGAGCACTTGAACAGAGCCTTCAGGAACAGCAGTTCGGGAAAAGAATGGAACTGGAATATCTGATCTGCGAATCGGCCCTGTGGGAAACACAGCACCTGGCAAAATGGGAAGCCACTCTTTCAGCGCTGCAACAGGCATGGAAAGAACAGTAATTTTTTACCAGCCGGCAGGAATCCTCATGATCTGAACGAATACTTGTATTTTACTTAGGGAAAGGAAGTGATTGCGGATGAGCCGTAAACATCAGGTTCGCTGGGAATTCCTTATTCTGTTTGGCGTTCTCCTTATCACCCTGACAGTTTGGGGGCTGGTCCGTAATCATCAGGAACTGGCTGAATTACAGTCCAAAGAGCTGACACTCAAGTATGCATACTCGCAGCGGGAAATGGACAGAATCAATCTGCAGCAGAAAATCAAGGATATTGATTCCAATACATATATTGTTAACCGTGCCCGTTCTGAATTCGGATATATCATGGATGGAGAAACCCGGTTCGAAATCGAAAACCCTGAACTGCTCGACAATTATACAGCCGACGAATGGCAGGTCATTCTTGATGATCTGCAGCTCCAGAATTAAGAATCCATGCTCATGCTTTGCATGAGCTTTCTTTGCATTCGTTCCCAACCAGGCTTTTCTGAGGAGGCATTCAGCTTTGAAAACAGCAGTCATCGGAATCGGTTCCAATTCGGTTCGTATGCTGGTTGCCACAATTGATGGTCATACAGGGCTTCGTCTCAGGCGGGACCGCGCAGGCACACGACTTTTCGCCGGTCTGGATGAGAACAACCGGCTCAATGAAGATGCCATGCTGTACACCCTTCA
>CACYNZ010000511.1 GCA_902775835.1 uncultured Eubacteriales bacterium
ATAATATGGGACTGACCTGTGCGGCACTCGGTCAGTATCAGGAAGCACACGCTCTCTATGATCGCGCCATGGAAGTCATGGAGCAGGTGCCCCATGGGAACCTGGAACAGTCCATCACCTGCCTGAACCGTGCCAATGCCGTTGAAATGGAGCTCGGTATGGACAGGGGTGAGCCCCGGATCTTCGAACTGCTGGACCAGGCATCGGCGCTCATGGAAAAACCGGATACACCACATGACGGATACTATGCCTATGTGTGTGAGCACAGCGCTCCGACCTTTGAATACTACGGATACTTTCTCTGTGCGGAAACACTCCGCCGGGAAGCGAGGAACATTTATGAACGGGCTTGAACTCTCACGGGCTTTCTTTGAAGAACATGGATTGCCCATGCTCCGGTCGGAGTTTCCTGACCTGATGCCCCACCTGGCATGCGGACTCACCGGCAGCGGTTCAGAATGCTTTGGCTTTGATGACACTGTATCCCAGGATCATGATTTTGAACCGGGATTCTGTATTTTCCTGCCCGGAGAGGATACGATTGACCGGCATACTGCTTTTCTTCTGGCCCACCAGTATTCTCATGACATTATGCCGCATTGCCGGCATTGTGCTCCTGGTGATGGCTGTGGCCGGGCTCTGGCCCATGATCCGCAATCACACGCTTTCCGAGGATGTCCTGGAAGCGGTCATCTTCGGCGTGGCAGCCATTCTGGGACTGTTCCTGCTGCGCTCCCCGGCTTCCTTCCTCTCCTTCCTGCCCAGCCTCATCGGCCTGGCCCTCATGATCTACGGCGGCATCCGGTTCTATGGCGTATGGACATCCACCCGTGACCGGATGAGCCTGGTCCTGCACGGCATCACCGTGGCCCTGAGCCTGTTCCTGAGCCTGAATCCCCTCTTCGCCGTGCACGTAACGGGCATGGCCATGGGCGGTGTGCTGGTCTATACCGGTGTATCCGGGATCATCGCCGCAAAGCGCGGTCTCTGACAGGTTCTTTCATCCGTTCCCATTTGCCGCCGCTTTTCCGGCGGCTTTTTTTCATGCCCGCATTTCCGCTCCATGCTTTCCAAAAGACCCGGGAAGATTGTGCATGAGCCCTTTGGTCCGGAGCCCGTCTGTGGTACAATGCAGATACCTGTACAGAAAGGAAGCGTCTCCATGACCCAGTCCGGCCGTTATCTCATTCTGGTGCTCAATCCGGGTTCCACATCCACCAAGGTAGGCCTGTTTGAAGATGATACCTGCGTTTTTTCCGAGGATGTCTTTCATGACTCCTCCGTGCTCCTGACCTTTCCCACCATCCAGGACCAGCTGGATTTCCGCATGCAGGTGGTGGAGTCATTTCTCATCCAGCATCAGGTGGACCTGAAGAACGTGGATGCCTTTGTGGGCCGGGGCGGTCCCTGCCACAGCGTGGAAGGCGGCGTGTATGCCATCAATGATCTTCTGATCCAGGACACCATCCACTGCGTGGGCGGACTGTACCATGCGTCCCTGCTGGGCGTGCTCATGGCGGACCGGCTGCAGAAGCGCTACGGCGGACTCCTGCTCATGGTGGACCCGCCGGTGGTGGACGAGCTCTGTGATCTGGCAAGGGTCACCGGCATCCGCGGCGTGTATCGCAGGGCCATTTCCCACGCCCTGAACCTGAAGGCCACCGCCCGGTTCCATGCCGAAAACCTCGGCAGGCGCTATGAGGACATGAACCTCATTGTCTGCCATATCGACGGCGGCATATCCATCACGGCCCATGAAAAGGGCCGGATGATCGACGGAAACAACGCGGGCGGCGGCGAAGGCCCGCTTTCCCCCACGCGCATGGGTTCCCTGGCCGTGACCGACCTGCTCCTGTTCCTGAAAAAGCATTCCACGGAGGAAGTGCGGCATCTGTGCAGCCAGTCCGGCGGCTTTTCCAGTCACTTCGGCACCTCCGACACCCGGCAGATCCACCGGCGCATGGAGGAAGGCGATGTACGCGCAAAGCGCGTGTACGACGCCATGATCTATCAGATCTGCAAGGATATCGGTGCCATGGCGGCGGTGCTCCGCGGAAAGGTGGACGGCATTGTACTCACCGGCGGGCTCGTGCGCTATCAGGAGCTTGTGGACAATATCCGGGAGCGCTGCGGATTCATCGCGGACATTTCCGTATACCCCGGTGAGCGGGAGCATGAAGCCATGGCCCTGGGCGCGCTGCGCGTGCTCCGGGGAGAGATGGAAGCCAGGACCTATCCCGGACATCCGGTGTTCAGCGGATTCCCGGAGGATGCTGAGAACAGCTGATCCTTCCGGCAATGTCCCAATCATGCAGACAGAAAAACACGTCCCGTGTTCTTCCCGAAAATTCATGAAGGCACGGGACGTGTTTTTTCTGTGCGCCGGTGATCTTCAGGCCCGGTTTTCCGCCTGGGATTCCGCATACGT
>CACYNZ010000512.1 GCA_902775835.1 uncultured Eubacteriales bacterium
GTTAGCAGAATCGTTAGATGGCGCAGAAACCCAGCCAGTCATTAAAGAAGAAAGATGCCGGGAAGTGCTTATTTCAAGCCACTTTCCGGCATCTGTAATCATATGCTCGGTCTGATTGATTTACCGCTTAGTAAGAGAAAGATCTTCCCAGGCTTAGTCAGCCTGAATCCAGATGATGCCCTGCATCATTGCCTCCTGAGGAACAGGGCTTCCGTAGGCTTCGATTACAGCTTCCACATTGGAAGGAGCGGTATATCCTTCGGCGATCTGGTACTTACCGTTATTGATCCAGCCCAAAGGCTGGCCATCCAGCATAGGCACCTTGCCAATCACAACCTCAACAGGATCACCGTTGCAAGTGGCCTTGGCAGTATTTCCGCTGGTGCCACAGGCAGCAACGGGAGTATATTGCAGGATCTGCAAGGCCCAGAATGCATCCAGCTGACCAGCAACACTGCCGACGCTTTCAATGCCCTTTTCGGCGTCGAGTTTGTTGTTCATCTGGATTTCCGTCTGAACATTGTTCTTTTCAGCCGTCATATAATACTGGGACCCGGCCAGGCCGCCCACAGCGACAACGGCTTCGCCCACAGGCTTTTCAACACTGACTTCGATCACGGCATTCACATCACAATTGATCGTCGAGGTGTTGGAAGCACCCAGACCGCCTACATTTACACTCAAAGCGGTATCTTCCGCAGCCTGGGAAGCATCCTGATGGTTGAGACTCAAAGTGATTTGATCAGCCTTGCAGCTGGATATATTCGCGTAGTTCTCTGCGATCATGCCGCCCAAATAAACAGAGCCGCCATGGCTCTTTTCAGTGCGGACATCCAGAGAAATAGCGCCGTTGACGGAGCAGTTCTGCACGGTACTGTTTCAGCCGCCGTCTTCCAGCCCAGCCACGGACACATAGGCGGAATCCCGGAACTCTGCATGGGCTTCTGTGTCTTCCATGTTGATCGTTACGTTTTCCACATGAATATCCGAAAGGGTGGAGGCCATGTCGAAGGCCGTAACCGTTCCAACATAGCAGTATCCGCCGTCATAGGCATATTCGCCCGCAACATCAATGACCGCGTCCTTCAGGGTGAAGCCGCTCAGATTTGCTCCAGCCACCGCCCCGAACAGGCCTACCGTGCCGTCGCAGGTCACGCCGTCATTATGCCATACAGGCGTATCTACATAGCCGGTAATATCCCGCACAGCACCTTGCAGCTTCAGTCCGTTGATCGTATGTCCATTGCCAATCAGCGTACCCCGGAAAGCATAGGTCCACCAGGCTGTTTCAAACAGCTCATAGTTGTTGAAATAGCAGCCCACAGGGATAAAGGCATCCGTCATATCAATATCCGCGGTCAACTCATACGCGCCGTACAGATCGTTGGCCATAGCCTGCAGATCCTCTGCGCTGTCGATGGGTGTCAGCTGTACCCAGCGGGCATACAAGCGAACCTGGCTGTTTTCATCGGCAAATTCATTCAAGTCAATGACCTCGTCTTCCGCCTGCATCGCCTGTCCATAGGCACTGGCTTTGTGGCCCGGCATCCACAGGAGACACACCGTTGATCAGATCATTCACGGTAACTACAGGCTGAGTCTGCCATCCGGCAAAATTCCAGCCTTCCCGGGTCGGAACCGGCAGATCCACAGACAGTACGCCGTCCTCAGTGATAAATACCGCTTCCTTTTCCTCTGTAACAGGCTGCCAGTATTCGTTGTAGCCAGTGGACGCGTAGATATAGGTTTCATTGTCGGTCGTGTCTGGGGTAGTATTCAGATCGAAGGTGACGGTAAGGGGTGCGACCTTTTCTTGTGCCAGCGTCGGAATGGCCATCAGCAGCAGCGCGAGGGTCATCAGAACAGCAAGTGCCTTTTTCATAGGGGAGTCTCCTTTTTTATTCTGAATGGATCATACGTCCAATTCGGTAACCTGTTTGGGATATTCCCGCATTTCATTCGGACTGTGCAGGGGGTTCCATACCTGAGCGAAGAAGGGATCTGCCTTCGCCCTTGCACCGTAGTTCCAGCTCTTCCGCTCGCATTCAGGACACCAATGGCCGCCTTCCAAAACGAGCCGGGGACTGGCATCAAAGGTGTGGCCGAAAGCGCAGCGGAATTGCAGTTTGGATTTCCAGTCACCCTTCTTCATGGTATCAGACAAGCACGCGCCGCCCCGGAACTTCGCTGCTCCCTGCATATCCGTCAGCGTTAATTCACTCTCCGGCTTGGTTTCATCATAGCCATGGTCGATGGGTACAACGGTATTCCAATCGGTAAAGTGCTTCATCTGGCTGACCTTTTTCGGGAGTGCTTCTGCTATTAAAACTCTGTTATGCATATTTGCATGATGAGGAATTGGCGAAGGATACGGTACAGGAGACCTTTATCAAAGCCTACCGGTAAGATCACTGTGG
>CACYNZ010000513.1 GCA_902775835.1 uncultured Eubacteriales bacterium
TGCAGGATATGCTCCGCTGCACGTTCAGTCGCCTCATCCAGGCCGCTGAGGTGCAGCTGCTGTTCCAGGTCCTCCATGGTAGTGTCCGTGGGTGAGGCCAGGTCCGGGCTTTCATAGTTCCCACGGCTGCTGCGGTAACGTGTCCTGACCTGTACGGCATAGTCCTGAGCGGACCTGACGGGCGGCACATACTCCAGGGCAGGGTTTTCCTGAATCTGACGGAGCATGTATTCACTCAGCCCGTCCAGGTCCAGAGACAGAAGATGGATGACTGTCTGGAGAGACTGGGAAAGCTTCTGCGACTGCTGAACTTCCAGCCGGTTTTCAGTCATGCCATCACCTCCTGCTCCGGACCGGAAAACGGGGATTACTTGGTTGCTTTGGCTGCTTTATGCTTGACACGCAGGGGCTTGGTGGCATAGAGCACCAGGACTGCAATGGCAATGACCAGGAAAATGGCACTGATGGGGGAAGTCAGGAAAGGTATGAAAGAACCCTTGGTACGGATCATGCCGCGCCGATAATTGACTTCCGCCAGCGGCCCAAGAATGAAACCGAGGATGAACGGGGTTGAGGGTATCTCCAGTTTCTTGAACGCAAAGCCCAGAGCACCGAAGATCAGGCAGGCACAGACAACGATGCCCAGTATCTGCAGCGGAATATTGGGCTTTCTTCTTTTTTTCCGTCTGCGGCCCGTCTGCCGCGTCCGGGCGTCCCGGCTGTCACGGCCCCGGACGTCACGGCCCCGGACCTCCCTTCCGTCACGGCTCCGGGCGTCCCTTCCCTCTCTGTCAGGGCCGGCTTTTTTCTTCTCCTGCTTCATCCCGTCCCCCTTACGGAGATTGAACCTTCACCTTTTCACGCCATGATCAGATGCTGATGATTCCTAAGATATTGAGAACCGACGTGACCAGAATCACCAGAATAAACGCAATCGTGCAGTACTTCATCATGAAGTGATACACTTTTTTCAATCTGAAGCGGGACTGCCCTCCGGCCGTCACCTCTTCCTCAACCTTTTCAAGCCCGATGGCTCTCACCAGCAGGCAGATACAGATCGCGGCCACCGGCATCATCAGCGAGTTAGTCATAAAATCAAAAAAGTCGAGAATGCCCATTCCGAAGGGCGTGACGCCGCTCAGCACATTAAAGCCGAGGCATGACAGAAGTCCGAGACCGATCTGGATGACGGCCATCAGCAGCGTGCCGCGCTTCCGGTCCCAGCCGAGCTCGTCCTCAAAGGTTGAGACCGCCGATTCCGTCAGCGCGATCGAGCTTGTGCTCGCCGCAAACAGCACGAGAACAAAAAACATGATGCCGATGATTCTGCCGCCCGCCATGGAATGGAACACCTTCGGCAGTGTCACGAACATCAGGGACGGTCCTTTCTGAAGCATGGCCTCCGTGCTGCCTCCCGAAAAGGCAAAGACGGCGGGAATCACCATCAGCCCGGCCAGGATGGCCACCACGGTATCCGTGAGTTCCACCTGGAGGGACGAGACCTCCATATCCACGTCTTTCTTCATATAGGAGCCGAATGTGATCAGGATTCCCATGGCGATTGAGAGCGAATAGAACATCTGCCCCAGGGCCGCCACAACGGTCATCCAGGAAAACTTCGAGAAATCAGGCACCAGCAGATATCTCACCCCCGCCAGCGCACCAGGTCTCGACACGGAATAGACCGTGACGATCACGGCCAGGACAATCAGCACGGGCATCATAATGCCCGACACCTTTTCGATGCCGTTCTGCACGCCCATGAAAATGACCACCAGTGTAATCAGCGAAAACATGACGAACCAGAAAACCACGACTTTGCCGTCTCCGATGAAGCCCGTAAAATAATCGTTTTCCGCGAGGGCAGCCGGACTGCCCGCGATATATTCCCACAGGTATTTGAAGACCCATCCGCCGATCACGCTGTAATACGGCACGATCAGCATGGGAATGACGACCAGGGTACAACCGGCAAGGATCAGGTCATACGGGGTCCCTGAGGTGTCTCCGCCCTCGGTGAGTGTGGGCAGGATAACCATGATGGGCTTGAACTGGACCTTGGTGATCATGATCCGCGGATACAGATAATCGTTCCACTTGCTCAGAAACTGCAGGATACCGAGTGCACCGAGTGTAGGCACAGAGGTAGGCAGGATCATCTGTGTATAGATACGCCAGTGCCCGGCTCCGTCCACACGGGCGGCTTCCAGCATTTCATTGGGAATCGAGTCCATGAACTGCCGGCACATGAACATGGCGAATGTGTTCGCAATGGCGGGTATGATCTGGACCCGGTAGCTGTTCAGCCAGCCGAGCCGGGAGAAGATCACGAACTGGGGGGTCAGAAGAAGCTCGCCCGGGACCATCATGGTCAGAAGGAACATCATGAAAAGGAACTTCTTGCCCCGGAATGTGT